>CAMYJY010000004.1 GCA_947258835.1 uncultured Pirellulales bacterium | reverse complement strand
CCGGGCCGCAGCCCGGCCCCTCGCGTTGGGTGCGGCCCCACAGCGCCCGGGTAGCTCCCGCGGCGCAAGCCGCTGGACTTCTCCGGGTTGGCCTGGGAACCGGCTGTGCACGACGATCCAACGCGCCTATTGCACGTCGATGCGTCGGGGCTGGGCCTCGGCGGCTTTGGCCACCGTGACGTGCAACACACCGTCTGCTAACTCGGCTTGGATGCTGTCGGGGTCGGTTGACTCCGGCAAGCTAACGCGACGCGTGGTTTTTCCATAATACCGTTGGTCATGCAACTTGGTGCCTTCGGTATCGCGTGGATTCCTGACGGCGTCAATTTGCAGGATACCTTTCTCGAAAGTAATCTCGATGTCGTCCCGCTGGACTCCGGGGACATCGAACTCGACGTGGTAGGACTGCTGATCCTCCCAGATACTGGAGGGTACCGTAGGTTGCCTCGTAGCCCTGCTGGCAGCATGCGGTCCGAAAACCTGGCCCAGGAAAGCATCCAAATCGGTCCATGTGCTGGGCGCAAATTCTTGCCAGCGATTTTTGTTAACGGAACATCGGGACATAGTGAAATCCTCCTTCTACTTAAAAAGATTTACTTTGGTAGGCAGATAATAAACACGATAGGTCACAGTGCAGCCTGCGTGCCAAACGCAAAGAAAATGACGTAAGTGTAATTTAAAAAAAGACTTACGTGCTTATTGGCCCATCTTACCGCAGTTCGATTCGGCCATTTTGGCAGTGCAGATCCGGATGGGGGGTGAGTCGTCCGAGATTTTTTGTGCCATTTTGGCACCCCTGTCGGCTGTGCTGCAGCTTCCGAAGGACGGCCGGAGGCCGTTCTTTCAGAAGTAGATTGATCTGCTCAGTAGCTAAACAAGTTCTTGCACCACGTAGGAACCCAGAAATTTCACAGAGGGGCCCTGCTGATCTGCCATCTGGACTTCCACGTCCAGTTTCGACTTGCCCTTGCTCCGTAGCAACTCAAAAAAATACTGAGTATTTTTTGGCGTTTGAGCCGTGGCCGTAAATTCAGCCGTTTTCACGGGCCTGAGGTAGCGAATTTTACCGCGTCGGATAACGATATTGCCGCGGAGAGAGGCTTGTTCTAGTAGCAGAAAGACGGTGCCCCAGCCCACCACGGTGCATAGTGCGTTCAAGCTACCGGCAAAGGCGGAATACTGGTGGTTGCGATTTGGTTCCAGCGGCATCTGCAGCGCGAGACGCTGGTCGTCATACGATACCACCTGCATGCCCATGGCACGTGTGATGGGCATTTCGCGTTCTAGAGTCTGCTGCAGTCCCGCGAGGAGGGGGTTGTCCATGGGCCAGTTCAGGGTGCGATCGTTGATTTTGTAGGTGATTGGTGCGCTGGATCAGGAACTACAGGCCCCAGATCAGCAAAGCAGCATAATTCAGTTCGTTGGGCTTGACGCCGTTGGGCGTGCTGTCGTAACGATCAATCACGGAGAATTTGAGACTGAGATTTTTGGGTCGGTCCAGGTCAATCTCCCAGCCGATGTCGGTCACGATCCGATAAAAGCCGAAATTTTCCCACTCGGGAAAGTAATCCACTTTGGCAGAAAACCGTTGCATGGATGAAAATTCGTGTTCGTAGTCCAGTCCAAACAGGGCTTCGTATGCCGATTTGGCATCCACCGCTCCAAATTCATGGGAGGCACCCGCGCCAAAACTGCCGGCTAGGCTGACGGTCTTCGTGTCGATGATTTGGTAGCCCACACCCCCGGTCAACGAGACGCGGAGATCAAAGGCTTGAAACTCGTCGTAGAGGTCTTGGTTGAGAAAAAAGAGAGACCAGGGCGAGTCCGCGAAAATACGGTCCACACGGGCGTCGAGGAGGGCATTGTTTTGGGTTTCCACGTTGTTGGCCGTGTTCTTGTTGTAGGCAATCGTCGTGTCCAATTTCCAGCGATCGGTCTCTCGCTTTACGTGTCCGCCCACGCGCATGCTCAGCGTTTCGTTAATTCCCTCATTTCCATTGAGCCCCAGCTCAAAACCAATATCCCAAGGAGCGGGACCAAACCAAGAGCGGGGATGGTACCAGCCGGGGGTCGGTGCAGATGGCGGCGATGCGGAAGTGGGCGGGAAACGAATCAGCGCAGCAGCCTCGGGGTCGAGGGCACTCAAATCCGCTGTGGCAGCTGCCGGTCCTTCCGCCGCGGGGACTACGGCCGGATCGGCATGGGCCCCAGCTATTAGCAGGCAGCCGTTGGCCAGCCAGGCTCCCCAGCACAGCAGCCATATCGAGAGTGGCCTCGGCCAGGGCGTCAGCACCTGCCCCCGGCTTGAACGGGGGGCCGCCAGCCAATGCGAGCTACCGCTCGGTAAGCACAGGGGCGCTCCCGTTGGTCGCTTGAATTTGCGCAGGCGTCCATGGTTTATGCTGTGAGTCGCAGGAAGCAATCGTGTCATGACGTTTAAAAACTCAAACTGAAAGCAAGGGAGAATTGCTGTTATCCAACAGGGTATTTCTGGGCGGGGCTGGAATGGTTCAAAAACGACGGCCTCGACCGAATGTACAGATCGCGCACCGCATAGGCACCAAGCTATACCGGTGTTTTCAAGTTCTAGCAAGAGAAAATGCCTAGCTAGCGATGATAGCAAAGATCAGGCAGACTTGATTGCAGACTTTCACTTCAAGTAAAAAGCACGGGCCGGACCTCTTGGTGAGGCCCGACCCGTGGTGTCAATTCGTGCTGGAGCTCTGAGTAGCCCTTCAGCCACCGCATCCGCAAGCGGGAGCAGCGGCCTGGCAGCCATCGCAGCTGGCGCTCTCACAGCATTCGCAAACTTCCGACTCAACTTCCTGAGCCACCATCTTGCAGACCTTCACCTCCACCTGCTTCTCGACCTGGTGCGGTACGCAGACGGTGTAGGTAGCGGTCTTTTCCTCAGGCACGCACTCGTACTTGGTGACCGTGTAGGTCCGCGTTTTTTCCTGCGGAACCATCACCGTGTAGCAAACCTCCTTGGAGGCTTGCTCTTGCACCATGCGGGTTACCTGGCACTCTCGCGTGCGGGTCTCTTGGCGGCACTTCCGCACGCAGATGGTGCGTGTCCGCTCCTCGGGAACCATCTTGCAGACCTTGACGGTCTTTTCGCAGGTTTCCTGGCGGCACTTGCGGACGCAAACCGTGCGGGTCCGCTCTTCGGGAACCATCTTGCAAACCTTGACGGTCTTTTCACGGGCCTCCTGGCGGCACTTGCGGACGCAGACCGTGCGGGTCCGCTCCTCTTGGCGTTTCAGACAGACAGTGTACGTGTACGGCACCTCTTCGGTTTCGCACTTGTACGTCGTGACCGGAACTTCCCGCGTTTCGCAGGTCGGTACCCACACACGCTTGCAGACCGTCCGTGTGGCCGGAGCACATCCGCAGGGATCTGGGCAGCCGCAGCACACGGGAACTTCCATGGTTTCGGTTTGCCAACTGCCACCCCGAACCGTGACCGACTTCATTGTCGTGACAGGAACGCGCTTGGTTACCGTGCGGGTGCCCTCACGCTGCTCGGTGTAAGGAACGCAGACCGTGTAGGTTTGCTCCACTTCCTCGGTGTAGGGGACGTTGACCGTGTAGCTGACGGTTTTCTCTTCGTAGCTCGGCACCATCACCGTGTAGGCTTGCTCCACTTGCTCGGTGTAGGGCACGTTGACCGTGTAGCTCACGGTTTTGTCTTCGTAGCTCGGCACCATCACCGTGTAGGCTTGCTCCACGTTCTCGGTGTAGGGCACGTTGACCGTGTACTCTTGGGTCTTCGTTTCTACGACAGGCTTGCAGACGGTGTAATTGACGGTCTTGGTCCGCTGCTCAGGGACCATGACCGTGCAAGTCGCCGTTTTCTCCTCGGTGTGAGGAACACGCTTGTAAACGGTGTAGGTCCGGGTCCGCTCTTCTTGCACATATTCCGTGCACTGCACGGTCCGCATTTCCGTAACGTAGGTCGGTACCATCACGGTCCGCGTTACCATTTTGGTCCCACAGCAACTTTCCTCGGTCGCGGCGGGGCATTCGCAGCAGGGCGCGCAGCAAGCCGGCTTACAACATTTGTTTCGTTTGAACAGGCAGGCCCAGGTGTCAGCCTGAACCCCTCCTACCAACAGCGCTACTGCAGGCAGCAGGCAAAATACTCGACGCAACATAGGGTGGCCTCCATCAAAGAAGAAAAACATAAGACCTGAACTCACAAAGCAGCGTTTGTGACGTTCAGAAAAACTGGGCCTACGGATACTGAAAATTGGGCCTACGGAATTAAGGGACAATAGGCACTTCAGCGATTCTAGCTAGAAAAAATAGAGATGCAAGACTTTAACCGCCCTAATCGTCAAATATTGCCCAGACTTCCTGGGAGGTGCCTTCAGGGAGGAATGGAGGAGGCACAATAGTGCATCCAGTAGGTGGTATTTTGTTTTCCCGACGATGGGTCGAAAACCCTTGCCTGCAGGCGAAAACTTGCTTGCCGGTAGGATGCTTTATCTCTTATTTCTTATTTCTCGGAAATGCCCACCAACTCAATCTCAAAGAGGAGCACGCTGCCAGCCTGGATCGGGGGGCCGGGCGGGGTGTCCCCGTAGGCCAAGTCCGCCGGAATGAACAGTTGCCACTTGGCACCCACTTGCATCAATTGCAGGGCCTCGGTCCAGCCCTGGATCACACCGCGCACCGGAAACTCAATCGGCCCACCATGGTTGGCCGAGGCGTCAAACTCCGTGCCATCGATTAATGTACCGCGATAATTGCAACGTACGGTATCACGCATCCCTGGGGTTGGTCCGTCGCCCGCTTCCAGCACCTTGTATTGCAAGCCACTGGGAGTGACCTGGATGCCATCCTCTTGGGCATTCTGGGCCAAGAATGCTTCACCCTGTTTCCGATTTTCGACGCCTGCCTGCTGCTGCTGTTGCATGGCCTTGTTCCTTAGTAAAGTTTGGAATTCCTGCATGGCTGTGGCCAAGGATTGTTCGTCAAATCGTGGTTCCGCTCCACGCAAGCCATCGTTCAAACCCGCCATGACCTGCTCCACATTGATCGCCATATCTTGGCGACGAAAATTTCCCCCAATATCAAGACCGATGGCATAGCTGTATTGATCCGCCAGGGAGGCGTTTGCTGTCCCGGATGCCTCCGGCGTGTTCTCCGCAGCCAGCAGGGGACCGATATCCAAGCAGGTCACGGCACCGATGCATGCCCCCAGGACGAGGGAGCCGACGTTTAGTTTTCTGCCAGACAAATACCGGCCTTCTGCCAGGCGCCCCGGGCGCAGGCGTCGTACCGGTGTCAGCAACATAGAATCAGACAGCGTTTTCATGGTTCCCTTTCCGTAGTGATGTCCCAAAAGTTTCCTGTGACCCATCATAATACGGGAGAGCTCGGACGACGCAATGGCCCCTTTTCTGAGCACGCAGGAGTGCTTTCAGAGTTGTTTTCCTTTCTCGGGACATTTAGACTAGCCTGGCTGGGACCCTCTCCCCACGCGGCAGTTCGCTGCCCAGACCTCTCGCCCGTATCGCCCCAGACCCCCCCTCCAGCTCCATAACCCGCCGATGACCTCCTACAACCTGACCCACCTGAAGCAACTGGAAGCCGAGAGCATCTACATCATCCGCGAGGTCGCGGCCGAGTTTGACAACCCGGTGATGCTCTACTCGGTTGGTAAGGACTCGGCCGTGATGGTGCGGCTGGCCGAAAAAGCCTTTGCCCCAGGCAAGCCCCCGTTTCCGCTGATGCACGTGGATACCACGTGGAAATTTAAGGAGATGATCGAGTTTCGCGAGAACTTGATCCGCAAGGAACTGGGCTGGGACCTCATCGTGCACATCAACCAAGAAGGGGTTCGCGAAGGGGTCGGCCCCTTCACCCATGGCAGCGCGGTCCATACGGATATCATGAAGACCCAGGCCCTCAAGCAAGGACTCGAGCAACATAAATTCGATGCGGCGTTCGGTGGCGCCCGGCGCGATGAAGAAAAGTCCAGAGCCAAGGAACGGGTCTACTCCTTTCGCGATAAATTCCATCGCTGGGACCCGAAAAATCAGCGTCCCGAACTGTGGAATATCTACAACGGCAAAGTCCATAAAGGCGAGAGCATCCGCGTGTTTCCCCTCTCCAACTGGACCGAGCTGGATGTGTGGCAGTACATCCACCTGGAAAAAATCCCAATCCCCGAACTCTATTTCGCGCAGCCCCGACCCGTGGTGAAAAAAGACGGGGTGCTGATCCAAGTGAACGACGACCGCATGCCCATCGAACCGGACGATGTGATCGAGGAAAAAATGGTCCGCTTCCGCACCCTCGGCTGCTACCCACTCACCGGAGCCGTGGAAAGCACGGCCCAGACGCTCCCCGAAATCATCCAGGAAATGCTGCTCACCACCACCAGCGAACGCCAAGGACGCGTCATCGACTACGACCAACAAGGCTCCATGGAACAAAAGAAAAAAGAAGGATATTTTTGAGCGAGCTCCCGCTCGGAAGGCGCGGGGGCGCTCCCGTTGGTCGGGCGGCAGTGCCGCCGGCCAATGCGAGCTGCCGCTCGGAAGACATTAGCCCGCTCCCGTTGGTCGCTGGGATCTGCACCAGCATCCAAGGTGTTCCCCGTTTGCAGTCTAGAGAACCAATGGACTGTCGATTGCTTGCTGGTTGTGATTAGAGATCACATCATAAATCTCACATCTAACATCTCACATCCTTTCACATCTCACATCCTTTCACATCTCACATCCTTTCACATTTAACATTTCAAAAAGTTGTCATGAGCCATCAATCCGAACTGATCGCTACCGATATCGACGCCTATCTGCGTCAGCATGAAAACAAGGAACTGCTCCGCTTTCTCACTTGCGGTAGTGTGGATGACGGCAAGAGCACCCTCATTGGAATGCTGCTCTATGAATCGAAAATGATCTATGAGGACCAATTGGCAGCGGTCGAGCAGGCTTCCACCATTCACGGCACAACCGGCGGAGCGTTTGACCCGGCCTTGCTGACCGATGGTTTGAAGGCCGAACGCGAGCAAGGCATCACCATCGATGTGGCTTACCGTTATTTTTCCACGGCCAAGCGTAAATTTATTATTGCCGATTGTCCGGGCCATGAGCAGTACACCCGCAATATGGCGACGGGCGCTTCCACTTGCGATTTGGCCATCATTCTGATTGACGCCCGTCAGGGCGTGCTCACGCAAACCAAACGGCATTCCTTCATTGTTTCCCTGCTGGGCATCAAGCACGTGTTGGTGGCGGTCAATAAGATGGATCTGGTCGATTTTTCCCAAGACAGGTTCGAGGAGATCGTGCGGGAGTATCGCGATTTTGCCACGCGTCTGGAGATGCCCGATCAGCACTTTATCCCCATCAGTGCCCTCCAGGGGGATAACCTGCTGGAACATAGCCCGCGGACTCCCTGGTACGAGGGTTCCACGTTGATGCACCACCTGGAAAATGTGCATATCGCCTCCGATCGCAACCTGATTGACTTCCGCCTGCCGGTGCAATACGTCAATCGCCCGCATCTGGATTTCCGCGGATTTTGTGGCACCATTGCCTCGGGGGTGATCCATCAAGGGGACGAAGTCATGGTGCTCCCCTCCCGCCGGAAGAGTCGCGTCAAGTCGATCGTGACCTACGAAGGTGAACTGCCCGAGGCCTTTGCCCCCCTGGCCGTGACGCTGACCACGGAAGACGAAATTGATATCAGTCGCGGCGATATGATTGTGCGTCCCGACAACCTGCCCACCGTGACCGATAAATTTGAGGCCACCATTGTGTGGATGTCCGACGAGCCCTTGCTGCCTGGCAAGGAGTATTGGGTCAAACACGCCAATAAGCTCTCGGCGGGTCGGATTAGCACCCTCCGCTACCACATCGATGTCAACACGCTCCACCGCGGCCCTGCGCCCACGTTGGGACTGAATGAAATTGGTCGCTGCCAAGTGCAACTCAACCAGCCGATTGCCCTGGACGGATACCGCCGCAATAAGGGGACAGGTTCGTTTATTTTGATCGATCGCGTCTCGAATGTGACCGTGGGAGCGGGCATGATTCTCGATCGCAAAACGGCGGACGAAACGGATCACTGGGAAGATCAATCCGCCCAGGGACTGGAAGCGAGAATGAGCCCAGTCACCTCCGCGGAGCGCACGGCCCGCTATGGACAGCAGCCGGTAACGGTGCTGTTGACGGGCTTGCCCGCCGCGGGAAAAACACCGATTGCCAACGCGGTAGAACGCCTCTTGTTCGACAAAGGACGGACGGTGGCCGTCCTGGATGGCCAAAACCTGCGTCGCGGTTTAAGCCGTGATTTAGGGTTCACGCCCGAAGACCGTAGCGAAAACCTGCGCCGGGCCGCTGAAGTTGCCCGCAGCCTGAATGATGCCGGGCTGATCACGATCGCCGCGTTCGTGGCCCCGCACGAAGCCATCCGCCGCAAGGCGGCTGAGGTTGTGGGGGCCGATCGATTTCTGGTGGCCCATTGCTCGGCACCCATCGCCTGGTGCCGCGAGCACGACGAGCATGGCATCTACAGCAAGGCCGATGCGGGAGAAATCTCCCATTTAGCGGGCGTGTCGCTGGATTACGAACCGCCGGTGGAGCCGGATTTAGTTTTGCCCCTGCACGAGCTGTCGGTGGAAGCGTGTGCCGCGCGGGTGGTGGATTGCTTGGAGAAACGGGCGAAATAAAGGTGTCAGGAACCTTTTTTTATCCGTTTGTTTCCATAGTGATTTCCGCGTGCCATGCTGTGTTGTGTATGTGTATGTGTGAGAGTGAGCCAACCGGTAAATCGCGAAAGAGCACCGTCTTCCTGCGGCCGCAATAGGCCAATAAAAGGTTCCTGACACCTTTTATTGCGCAGACCGTTAGATGTACCACATCGGACTGGCCTCCACGGCGGCGCGGCCCAATAACTCGGCCAGCGTGATCCGTGTGAGTCGCTCCCGGCGGAATGCCGCCAGTTCCTGACATACCTCCAACAGCACCAGCGCGAGTGGGGACGTAGCGGAGGCGGTCTGTGGGAGCGAGCCCTCCACGCTGTCCAATACCTCAGCCAGCGAAATCTCCGCGGGAGGACGCGCCAGTCGATATCCGCCCCCTGCCCCGCGGGTACTGCTGGCCAGTCCGGCCCGCTTCAGATCTTGCAAGATCTGCACTAAAAAGGGCGTTGGAATGCCATGCCGCGCGGCGATGCGTTTGACTTGCACCGGCTGCTGGCAGGCATAGTGCTGGGCCAGCTCCAACATGGCCAGACAGGCGTACTCCGTTTTAGCGGATAAGTGCATTGTTCAACCTGAGCCCTTACCGCGTTCTAAAAGCAACTTGCCGCTCAAGCGTGCCTCGTTTTTATAGCCGAACCGCGACGATCCCTTATTCCTTGCTGGGATGGCAGCCTGTGGATGCCATCCCAGCAAACGCAAACTAAATTCCACTGCCATCATGTTCTTGGATGGTGTGGAGGCCACATTCGGTTTTGGCCGTACCACTCCAACGACCCGAGCGCTCGTCCGTTTCGCCTGCCGTTACGGACCGGGTGCACGGCCAGCAACCGATGCTCGGATAACCCTGGTCATGCAAGGGGTTGTACGGCACGTCCGCACTGATGATCCGCTTCCAGACATCCTGCTTGGTCCAATTCGCCAGCGGGCTAATCTTGACCAGCTGAAACTTCTTATCCCAGCCAACAATGGCCGCTGCTGCGCGGTCGCTACTTTGGTCGCGGCGGATACCACTCATCCAGGCGTGCTTGCCGCGCACACCTTGCTGCAGAAGTTTAATTTTGCGGTCAAAACAGCACTGCGTGGGATTGGTTTTGTACAAAGGACCGTTGTGCAAGGCCTCGTATTCCGGGACCGTGAGCTCCGGCTGGAGCATGTCGACCTCGATGCCGTATTTCCGCGCAATCGTGTCACGTAGGTCGAGTGTCTGTTGAAACTGGTAGCCCGTATCGAGATTGAACACATAAGTCTCCGGCGCGATTTCGGCCAGCATGGATAAGATCACACAGCCCTCCGGGCCGAAGGCCGTGGCCATCGTCAGGTGGGAGGCATACCGCTGGTGCGCCCAGGCAATGATCTCTTCCGGCGTGGCCGTTTCTAGCCGAGCGCTGTGCTCGGCCAACTCGGCCAAGAACTCGGGAGTTGCCTCCCAGGGGGCGGTGGGCTCCGCCACCTCAGGACGTGGCGCGGGTACTGTGGTGGCGGGGGAGGCCGGTTGTGTCATGGGGCAGGTTCCCTGCAAGATCTACGTCGGGGGCGTCGTGGGAGTCACTCCCACCTCTCAAACATATGCATTATGATCTAAATAGTCAACATTCGGCCGTGCGCATTCAGGTATCGGCTATTTTGCGGCATTTCTGCAAGGAATGCGGTAAATCTATGCGTCAGGGTGCAGGAATTGGGCTGGTTTCGGGGGGGTAGCCCAGGTTGGCGCAGCCTACCTGGGCGGCGCAGCCGCCAGAGGTTGTCTTCTTACAGCACGTCCTGCAACCGCGTGGTGCTGCCAGCTTTTCCGGCCGCTGGATACCCCCAGTGCGGTTTGGGGGAAACCTCTTGTGACTGCGTCACATCGGTAGGCTGTCGCCAACCGATGCCACCCTCGTCACTTCGTAGTAAAACGTCGTTTCTTTGTTTCGTTGTGGTTCTTTACATATTCCCGCACCCAGCAGGCACGGCAAAATAGGCAGAAGATGTTTGTGGGATTGTGCCGATTGTAGGGATTGGGCGATTTCCTGAGGTGGGAGGCTACGACCGCGGCCGGTCTGGCCAGCTGACCCCACAGGGTTTTAATGCCAGCGGAAGCGGGCCCACGCATTTTAAGCGGTAGCTCACGTAGGAATTTTTATGCGACCACGACTCGTCACCTCGCTCGTACTTTTTTGTGTGGGGCAGGCTGCTCTGCCACTGCTGGCACAGACGGGACCATCACATCGGCCGGTGTCCACCCCGGCCCTCCAGTACTTTGCAGGAGGCCACACTTCCCAGCTGCTGGCGGTCCCGCAGGCATCCCCGGTGGCTTCCAGACAAAATCCCTACCCGCGGCCAAGAGCCTATCCTAAAACGGCACAGGACGTGTCCAGTGACCGGGAAAGAGTGCAGCAGCAGGCGGTTGCGGGACGTGCAGTCAGTAAACCCTTTGCAGATGTTGATCGACCGCCTACGTTAAGCCCTTATCTCAATCTGGATGTGATCGAAAGTGAGCAGGGCCTACCCAACTACCACGCTTGGGTGCGACCGCAGGTACGCCAGCGACGCGAGAGGTTGCAGGCACAACGGCAGCGCGCCCGTGTGGCCGCTGCTTCACAGCGGGGCACGGCCAGTACGGCGGCCGCTGCCCCAGCCTCCACAGAGGACTCCCAATTCTTGAACATGGGAAATTATTTCCCCGGTTTGGTACGTTAAGTGCAGTTTCTGAAAGAACGGCCGGAGGCCGTTCTTTCAGAAGTAAATTGAGCTGAACTACAGAGGGTCTCTGCCCCAAGCCGCCACGGATGCTAGCATGATGGCCGCCGTCTCGGTTCGCAAAATCCTGTTGCCGAGCTGGATCGTCTGCCAACCGGCGGCCATGGCCTGTGCCACTTCCTCTTCCGTAAACCCGCCTGCGGGCCCAACGGCTATTTGCAGGTCCGCAGCTGGGAAGTTGCCAGGTCCCAGGGGATGACGACTGGGATGGGCTAAGAAGCATGTGGCCGGGGTAGCCTGCCGGACCAAGTGAGCCCATGGTACGGCAGGTGCTATTTCCATCAGCCGATTACGACCGCATTGCTTGCTGGCGGCGATCACATAGCGGCTTAATTTATGGGTGGATTGCCCTTTGGCTGGCAAGTCGCTCCGCAGCGTTTGTAAGGGCACCAGCTTGGTCACCCCGAGCTCGACCGCTTTTTCGACCAGCCAGCGTTGGCGTTCGCCTTTGGGCAGGGCGACTGCCAGCGTCAGCTGCCACGGCAATTCCCGTTCTCTCTGGAGACGCTCGCCAACACGCAACTCCACCTCGCTGCGGCTGCAGGCGATCACCTCTGCCTCGTATTCGCCGCCCAGGCCATCGAAGACAATCAGCGTGGTGCCCGGCTGGGCCCGCATCACATGCAGCACATGATGGGCTTCGCTGCCGGTGAGCTTGGTGGTAGGGCCCTCGATGGGGGTGGCGGAATAATAGCGATCGGCCATGGAATAGGGAACAACTGGAGGATTTGCTCGCGAACCACCGATGCTAGTTAGCAGGGAGCTATTTTGCAAATGGTGAGCATGTCTGCATTTTCTAATCGGCCCGCTGCGGAGTTATTTCATACGGGCTTGGGCCAGCGCGAGGCCTTGGCCAGGTTGCGTTTTCTCCGCCACCAAGGCCGTCGTTTGGGGCTGGTCGCGGGGCCACCGGGTGTGGGGAAATCCCTCCTCCTCGAGGTCTTTGGGGGGGAATGCCGCCGGCAGGGCGATACGGTGGTGCAGCTTGACGTAGGGGCCCTTTCCACGCACGAGTTTTTTTGGCAACTGGGCAATGCCTTCGAGGCCTCGGCCAGCCCGGCCGCTGACACGTGGCAGTTATTTCGCCAGCTCACGGACCGTTTGTATGAAAATCGCTTGCAATCCAAACGGACCATCCTGCTTTGCGACCATGTGGATCAAGCGAGGGCAGATTTGCAGACCCAGCTTTCTCGGCTGGTCCGCCTGGATCCCGTGGAAGAGTTGACGGTGGTGCTGACGGCCGATCTTGCTGGGGCCGGCCGGCTCCCTGCCCCGCTCCGCGAGGCAATCGAATTGCACGTCGATTTGCCGGCCTGGGACGAACTGGACACGGTGGGTTACCTGCAAACGGTGTTGGCCGGATCCGACTGGCCTGTGTTCACTGACCAGGCCCTCAGCAAGTTGCATCAACTGGCCGAGGGCGTGCCCCGCACAATCAACCGGTTGGCGGACTATGCCTTATGGGTCGGCTCCCAGCAGTCAGCGCAGCGCGTTGGTCCCGAGATGGTCCAAGCCGCGCATCAGGCCCTCCTGCCGCGGGAATGGCTGAGAAGAGAGTGAATTGCTGTCGTAGCACGAAGTCTCGTCTGTTCCATTGGTTGATTCGTAGTGGAACGTTGTTTCCGTTGTTTCGTCGTGGTTCCCATCCATACAGATCTCATCTCGACAAAGGCGGCATAGCACTTTCCTCGGTAACCACGGCCATCATTCCGACGTTTCGAGTTGCTCCAGCAGCTCTGGCCAAGTCAGCCGCACTTGTCCGATGCGACGGGCCAAGCGATCGGCGGAAGGCTGATGATTGGCGCGGGAACGGGCGGTGGTGACTTCGTCTTCCAAGGCGGCGAGCCAATCGGGCAGATCGAGCCCGGCACCGCTAGGCTCATTGGCCAGGCTGGCGATCTCGCGTTCGAGCCCGGCAAAGGCAATTTGGCGCACATCCTCATCGCCGCCCAGCGCGGGTTCGACCAGGGCCTTTACGCGATCAATGAGCAGCGGGCGAATGAAACGCTCGCCAATCCGATCGGCCACGGTGGCCAGGTGCATGCCGTATTTCTGATCCAATTCTTCCAGTTTCGCCTGCTGGGCGTCGGCAGCCTCAGCCGTGCGTTCGGCAAAGGCCTGGCACCACATCTCGGCGGCCAGGGCCCGTTCTTGGCGGACGAGAATTTCGTGGGCCCAGACCACGGGCTTCAAGTTCCAGGCCACGCGGTCGTAGGCGGCTTGCAGTCGCAGAAAATCGATGAGTGTGTACAGCAGTTCGCCATGGTCGGATTGCGTGGTGGTGGTGTTGTAGTCACGGTAGACGCGGAAGTTTTCCACCACCGCCTCCATGGCCAGCGTTAAGGATGCGACCGCCGTGGGGCGTGGACACTTGATGTCCAGCTCTTCCAGCAAGCGTATCCGATCGACGGCCTCGGGCATTTGCTCTAAGTTTTCTAGCCACTGCTCCACCGACTGATGCAAGATGCCGCGGAGGTTGCCGAAGCTCATGAATTTCTGGTCGAAAAGATCGGCTCCATACCGCTCAATAAACTTGACAAAGCGCTGCCAGCTGGCATTTTCCGCAACTTTTTCCACCGCGCTCAGGCGGAGTGTGTGACTGTGTTCTAACCAGCGGTCGAGTTGCTGTTCGGTGAGCTGCTGCAAGGCATCCACGAGCAGGTGGTCCGCGTGATGGTTTTGCGTGGCGGATTCGTCCCAGAGTTCGGCTGAGGCCACCATCGAACGCACAATCGCCTGGTATCCGTTTTCGAATAACCGGTCAAATTCCGTGACGGCACCTTGGCCTACGGGGTGTTTGACTTCGAGTCGCTGGGCGACTTCCAGCAGTTGGCAGGTCTCGCGGATCATGCCAATTTGCGGCAGCCATCCCAGCAAGTCGTAGAGTAATTTTTGCAAGCTCCGCGTGGCAACGATCTGGCGTGGCTGCCCTCCGCGCGTATGCGGGATGTACAACAGGGACTTGGGTGCCAGGGCCGCTAAAAAGTCCTGCCACTTGGCGCGGACGGCCGCGGCATCACCCACCAGGATGGCGCTCAGGATGTGGACCGCACAGTGATTGACGGGGTCTTGCAGGAGATCGCTCGTTTCCCGCTCCTGGGTATCGTGGGTTGCCGCCAGCAGACGCGCCGCGTCCGCCGTTTCCACCGAGGTGCCAATAATCCGCTGCACGAGCGATTCTTTCAGGCTCCGCAGGCGATCGTACTCCACGACCGAATCGTGCGCACTGGAGGTCGGCACCAGCTCAAAGCCGTGCACCATTTCCAGCATGGCCACCAACTGTTCGTAGTTGATGGCGGCTTGCGTCAGCCACTGGTCCAAGACTTCACTGTGGGCTACTCGGGGGACTGCAGCAGAGGCCGATTTCGCCTCGATGGGCGTGCGCGCCGTGCCCCAGGCAATCGCCGCGTGTTTCCATAAACTGGCCACGCAGGCCAAAAAATCCAGCCGTTGTTCCAGCCGGCTAATTTCGTATTCCCACTCCGTATGTTCCCAATCTTCTCCTTCATCCACGATGTCGCCTTCGTATCCATCATCGGTGGTGTCACGGTACACCATTTCTTCGTAAGCAGCTTGGTAGAGTTCTCCGCTCTCGTCTTCTGCCGCATCGTCCTCGCCTAATTCCTGCTGCTCTGCTTCGAAGTAGGCCGTGTCCTGGATGCCGTCCAAATAATCTGCGGAGTCATCCTCTCCCGGGAGGTCCAACATCTCGTCCGCCGAAGTGCCAAACATCATCGTTGGAACTTGCCAATACTCTTCGGCATTGGCTTCCAGATGTGCGAAAAACTTGACGATCAGCGGCCAAGCATTCTCTTGCGTTTCTGCTTGTTGTTGCTCCACCGTGGCCAGCCAGCGGAACGCCAGTCGACGAAAGGAGTTGTCCCCTTCTTCCAAAGGTGTGCGTTCTTTTTGGCTGACCCATTGCATCATCAAGGCCATGGAGGCCACTTGATCCCCTTGATCCAGCAGGGCTTCGATGACCAGCTGAAACGCCTTGGAGGAATCAAACTGATCGACAAACATCCGCCAAAAGGCAATATCTCCAGCGGCAGCTCCGGCTTTGTGCCAGGCATTCAGTGCCCCGGCCACCAGATTGGCAGAGATTTCTATTTCCTTGGCGACCAGGTGTTTTACGCTCTCCACCGACGCGGTCGCGTACGTATCCCACCACTCAGCCAAACGTGCTAGTTGATCAGAAAAGCGGGACTCCAAGGCGGCATCATCCGCGGCCGCCGACTCGCTCCAAGCCCGGGCTGCCAAATCCAGGACTTGCTCGACCAACTCAATCAATTCGTCCGCCCGCCAATCATGGACGGTATTTTCCAGGGCCGGAAAGAGGCTGAAATTCGCGCCAAATCCCACCACATTCCAGGGGTCCATCAGGGCCCCGCAATGGATCGCGTCTTGCAGTAACTTTTCGCACCCGGTCAAGGCAGCGACGACATGCTCCAGATTCCCTGCGTCGATGGCATCGTGCCCAGACGTCAGATGGCAGTAGATTTCCGTGATCATCCGCGCCGAGGCCACGCGCACGGCTTGGGCTTGCTGTTGGGCCGCCTGAGGAAACCCCAGGCGGGCAAACAGGTGGGCCATGTGCACCCGCTGCATCTGCAGCGCCCGCCGCCGGCCGAGCTCGTGATTGAGGTGTTGCCTCGCGCCGCCAAAAGGTTGACGGTAACGCTTGGCCTCCGCGCGCAGGGCCGTACCATAATTCCCCGTGGCCTGTTCCAGCAGCTGGGTGTAAAAATCGTCGCGGTAGGCAGCAATGTGTGGCAAGAGGCTGGAGAGGGTCACCGAGGAATCATGCCGCGCGGGCCCGTCTCCGGTGGTGCCGGAGGCCATCAACATGGTCCCTGCCAACACGGTTGCCGCTTCTTGCCACCGCTCCTCGGGATCGGTCCCTGGTGAGCCATTGTCACTGAGGCAGCGCGTCAGGAGGGCGTCGAGTGTGATTTGTTGTAAGACAAAACGGTGGTAATAACCGGCAGGCGAAATTTGTCGTGGATCCCATTGCCCAAAATGATAATTGGGGCGGCGATTGACCGGGTGCTCAAAGTCGTAAGCACGGGGGTCGATGGCAATTTCATCCAGGCGTTCCCAATCGAACCAGGCTCGATCCAAAATGTCCTGATTCGTTTGTTGTAGAATCTCGATGGCCAACCGCAAGATTTTTTCATAGCGGCCCATTTCCACGCCCGCGCCCCGTACATACACGGGTAGGGGCCGAATGAACTCGTGCGCGTAGGGTTCGGTCGTATCTCCCGAGGCCAGTGTTGCTACCGGACGGTAGCCGACGTAGTCGTTTAAATGCTGCAACGCCCCCGAGACGATCCGTTCGGTTTCTTCCCAAGGAGCACCCTGAGCTAAGATGGCCTCACAAACCTTGCCTACGAAGAAAGGCCGCTCGAGGAAGGCGTCCTCCTGATGGAAGAGTAAATTGCTGTGGAACTTCCGATAAGCCGGCAAGACTTCTTGTTCCAGCAGTCTGACAACCGCTTGCACCTGTCCCACTTCGGCAAAGGCGCCACCCGCTGCGTGCAAGCGGGCAATGGTCGCCCGCAGCCCGGCACATAGCCGAGGGAGGCTGGATGTGGGAGGGAGGTCAGCTTCGAACGAGCGATAGAGGGCATTCAGCTGCTGCAAAAATTTGGGATCGCCGACACCCGCAGAGAAGTTGAGGTAACCCACCACATCTTCCAGCAGTGCCTGCTCGCTGGCGCTCGGTTCCGGAACATGGTCTATCACAGGTCGGTCAGCACTCGGGATACCTACTTTTCACTTTGAGTAAACTCTCCCATCGTACGTGACACGTACCCCTCAGGTCTAGATGCCAAAAAAGTGCTTGGTGCAGGCCTCTGCCGGTGACTAAAATGGATCCGGGAGAAGAAATCTATGACGACATGGTATGCATCATTTCGCGATCCGTGGCTGGGGTGCAAGAAAACGCGCTGGCTCATTGTTTGGGGGGGCCTCCTCTGCTGGGCCGCGGCAGGCCAGGCCCATCCGGCCGACGACTTGATCTCGTCCCAGGCCGCCGCCAGGTACGGATTGGAGCGGGCCTGGTTTGCGTATGCCCGCGTGGAGCCCAGCCGGCATCGCGTGGTCCAGTGGGTGCTCGCGGGGGACCACGTATTTGCCTTGACCAGTGACGGCACGGTGCAGTCCTTCGATAGCGAAACGGGGCAGACCTCCTGGGTCACCGAAATTGCCAGTCCGGCAGACACCCCCGTCGGCCTGGCGGCCAATTCGGAAGTGGTGGCCGTGGTGACAGCCACGCGACTGTACCTGCTCCAGCGACAAGATGGCCGTCAGCTGTGGTCGCGCCCGCTGAGTGGTGCGCCCAGCGCTGCCCCCGCGCTCAGCGCGGGGTATGCCTATGTCTCCTTGCTGGCAGGTCGGCTGGAAGGGTTTGATTTGGCCAATCCGCAGCGACCCGTGTGGCATTACCAAACCTCAGGACACAGCTACCATCGCCCGTTGGCGACGCGGCAGATCGTGAGCTGGTCCAATGACGAGGGCTATTTGTTCGTCGGCAGTGCCGAGGAGCCTCGTCCTTTGTGGCGCATTCACACCCAAGACGAGGTCGTCGCGGCGTCGGCCGCACAGGAGCCCCACCTGTATGCTGCCTCCTGGGATGGTTATCTGTATTGTTACGATCAGCTGTCGGGACGAGAGGTCTGGCGTTATTCTGTCGGTCTGCCGATCACGAAGCAACCGGCGATTGTCGCTGGCCGGGCCTACGTCGCATCGCTCAGCCCAGCCTTGCATGCGATCGATCTTGGTACGGGTCGGCCGGTGTGGGCGGTCGACGGCCTGTGCCAATTCGTAGCGCAGGGAAAGAGTGCCTTGTATGGACTGGACTCCCGGGGCACCTTGACCCTCTTGGATCGGCAGACCGGCGGCATCCTGGGGCGCCTGACCAGCTCTCCCCGGGTGACAGCCATCGTGAATGGGCAAACGGATCGAATTTTTTTGGTCAACCAACAAGGTTTGGTGCAATGCTGGCGGGAAATGGGAGCCACGGAGCCTGTCCGTTATCGTCAGTCGTCCGAGTCGCCCCAGCCGTCTGCGGCTCCAGCGCCGGCCGCCGCAGTTGAGGCCGCAGCACCAGCCTCTTCGGTAGAGGAAGCAGCGGATGAGATTCCGGAAGACAATCCCTTTGAAAATCCCTTCTTTGAATAACTACCCAAACCATTTTGCTTGACCCGTCAATGCCAGCACAGAGGTCCACAGGTTGCTGGTGGGAGACAGTCGCTTTTTCTCGCCGGTGGAGGTGGCCAGGGGCACATGAATCAGATGGTTGTGCCACAGTCCGATCAAGAGGTCTGTTTTGCCGGCCATGGCCGCATGGACTGCGTGCCGCGCCAGACGTTCACAGAGCAAGCTGTCCGCCGCGTTGGCCGGCACACTGCGAATGTGATAACTGGGGTCAAAATACTTCACGCTGACCCGCTTATTTTGCGTCTCGAAATGCGACTCGATGTGCTCCTTGAGGAACGGGCCGATATCACCTAACCGACGATTCCCCGAGGCGTCGTGCCGAGCCGAGGCCTGGCCCAGCAGCTCTTGTCCTACCCCCTCGGCGACGACCACCACGGCATGATCCCGTGCTTCCAGGCGACGCTCAAGCGCACGCAGGAACCCACGCGGTCCATGCAGTTCCAGAGGCACCTCGGGAATCAAGGTAAAATTGGCCTCGCCGCTGGCCATGGTGGCTCCCGCCGCAATGAACCCGGCTTCACGACCCATCAGTTTCACCAATCCAATCCCATTTTCCACACCCTTGGCTTCCACATGGGCGCAATCGATGACTTGTTCCGCCTCGGCAATCGCGGAGTAGAAACCAAAGGTCCGAAAGCAAAACTTGATATCGTTGTCGATCGTTTTGGGAATGCCTACGATCGCTATGGGCAACTGGCGGCGGGCCACCTCTTCGGCAATGACGTGGGCGCCGCACTGGGTGCCGTCGCCCCCCACGCAGAAGAGAATGTCAATTTTCTGTTGGGTCAGAAAATCAACGATGACCTCGGTTTTTTGGGCGCCTCGGGAGCTACCTAGAATGGTTCCGCCCTGATGGTGGATGCTCTCCACGTCCTGGACGGTCAAGGGGCGGGGGGGATGGCCGGACTGAGGGGTGAGACCTCGGTACCCATAGCGAATCCCCAACACGCTCCGCACACCATAGTTATGCCGCAACTCCAACACCAAACTACGAATGACGTTGTTGATGCCGGGGCACAGACCGCCACAGGTCACCACTGCGGCCTGGGTCTGACTGGGGTCAAAATAAATTTCCCGTCGGGCCCCCGCTCGTTCAAAGGCCAGTGGGTTGATTTCTTCCCCCACGCAGTACCGTGGTTCATACAGCACACGCATCGTGTCCGGCACGAAACCGCCCGACGACGTAGCCTCCTCGGCACTCCGCTGGAGTGGAGACGGGTGTGGGCGAGGCCCCAAACAAGAAATTTGTAGTTGCGCTTGTCGTAGGACAGGGTGTTCTACCATGAGAGCACCCTAGTTCCAGCCGTCATTCCTACGACCACTCTTGCGTTTTTCTGAGCGGGTTAACTCATCTTTGAGCGAGGTAATCCGGTACTTCAGCGCCAGACGCGTGAGCAATACCGCCTTGTCCGTGCCTAATGCCTCCATGGCACGGACGCGGTGGTTATCTACCGTGTTTTCGGCGATGTTCAGGATTTCAGCAATTTCGTAGTTCGTGCAGCCCAGGCTTACCAGACGAATAATCTCGGTTTGCCGCGGTGTTAAATGAGGTTTCATACGCATTGCCCATAAAGAAGAAAGGAAACGGGGTAAAAATACACTACGATTATACACATTCCGGGGGGGTGTGGGCAAGTCAGTTGCCAAAATTCCCCAAATTAACCGTAGGTAAATCCCGAAATTTTTCGCGAAGTTTCTGTATTGTAGGTGTATTAACCACATGGATGTCACGCTTAGTGGCAAGAATAGTGAAATTTTCTCCTCTATTTCGGCAGGTTGGCCGTTACCCCCAGTCTCTCGACCGGACATCAGCCCAGGCACCGCTGGCCTGACCACCCAGACACCCCCTGACCACCACGTAGGACATTGTATCTTGCCGTGGATCGCACACAGGAGCCCAAGCCCATCCGGTTTGTGCCGTAGCGGGCCGATTCGCCAGCAAGGCATCCCCCCCGGACAGAGGCCGCGTAGGATTGCAGGCAAATCACGATGGCCTCTCGGCGGCCGGTGACAACGCGTCGCGCACTCCACGAGTTAGATTACACTGTGTCAGTTAGATTGCACTGTGTCAGAATGACACAGCAGGTTCAGGCAGGCCCCCGTGTATCTGGTGTGAATGTTCAAGCACTGTGCCCGGGCCGTAACAGCCATGACGACCAGGGTCTCATTCCAGCGGAGGACAAGGGACTCGAACCCTCAACCCCTGACGGGGCACCTGATTTCGAGTCAGGCTGCTAACCAATTCGCGTATCCTCCTGACATCTTCACCTCAGCTTAATCCGTGCGGCGGTCGGAGGCAATAACCGCTCTCTGTCCCTTCGCAGCCGTTGCGGTTGGTACAACCGGTCCCCTGCAGGGCCACACAATCCGGACAGGCCTTCCCAGCCGCTGGCAGATGTGCGGAAGTAGCTAGCAGCAACAGATTTAGCGATTTCGCGTGCTGTTCCTGGTATGCCTGGTGCCAGCGAAATCTTCGCTCCCAGAGGCCGGGCTCGCCGATACCTGCAAGTATCCTGAGGTGAAAACTCAAACTCCCCCCTGAAGTCAACGAGGAATCGCATGGCGGCCCCCAAGATGTTTCGCATTGTGACGCGCGGTAAAAATGGCGAACTCCGTTCGCGCGACTACAAGCATGAAGAGGCGATCCTTAAAATGCATACGCAAATCGGCATCGACGATTGCAGCACCGACTTAAGTCTCCGCGGCCTGCCAGTTTTTCGCGGTCTGATCGGCCCCATGCCCGAATCCAAAGATGTTGTCCGCTACGAAGCCCCTGAGGTGTTTGAAAGCCTGACCAAGGAGTGGAGCACGACATCGACCAAACGCAAGTCGCGACGGCGGGCACAGGGCTAGGGCCTTTTGATGTGAGATGTGAGATGTGAGATTTATGATGTGATCTTCCGCCATGCTTTCTTTTCAGGCGGTGCCCCCCGGTTTGGCAGGTTCTGCCGCCCGGATTTATCGATACCGTGAGCTGTTTGGGTTTTGCCAACCGGTGGCCTGACGTGGCGGATCGTTGTCCAGGGCTACGCCTCCCAATCGGCTGTTGCCATTTGGCGCACGGACGACGCTAGCAGGCGTTGCGGGCCGGGCTGCAATGGTGGCCGTCGGTCCAGGCAGTGGTTGGGCCGTGGCCAACGTGCGGGGGGTGCCATCTAAGGCCACGCGCGTGGTCTCTTCAACCTCGGCTGTGCGGTAGGTCGTCACCGGAACTTGGACCGTTCTCGTTTGTGGCACCCAGGCGACTTGGTTCATGGGGATTTGCACATTGGCAACTTGGGTGCTCCAGGTGGTCACCGGTCGCAAATTGTAAGTCCAGTACGGTGTGACAAACGGATTCCAGCGACCCCGTAATCGTGTCTCCCATTGGTATTGCGTTGTAGGCACGCAATAGAGCTGCTGATGATTGATGGTGTTGCTGGTCAGTTGCTGAGTATACACCGTTTGCTGACGATCTTGCATCTGCGTCACGGGGACCTGACGTTGCGTTACACGACGTGTCACCTGATAACGGGAGCCGTTGGCATCCGTGACAATCTCTTGCGCGGCGGCAGATTGGGTTGCCAAAACCACGACGAACGTCCATGCGGAAAATTTCCAGAGCCGGAGAGGAGACATCCTTTTCACCTCGACGATTGAGAACCTAACGAGGCAAGAGCCTGCCCCCGGCTTGACCGGGGGGCCTCGAACCAATGCGAGCTACCGCTCGGAAGACGTTTGCCCGCTCCCGTTGGTCGCTCCAAAATTTGACTCAAATACAACGAAATTCGCCCCATAAGCAGACTAACGCACCATTGCCTGGCTGTGGTTGTGCCGGAGCGCGCACGGCCAAAGCATCCCTCCTACATATCGGCCACTGCCCAGCCCCTTCATCAGGCCGGCAGCGGCTGAAACAGGGGTGCTAGCATTAAAGTGCGCTGTTTGCGTCGCGGCTGCGGCTGCTCCAGGGACGTCTGCTAGCAATTACAGGCCGATTTGCCTACAATAAGTCCTACGCTTTTTGAGATAGCGGCCTCTGGCCGCTATCTGAGTCAGAAAAATGGGCTCAGTCAGAAAAAGGCGCTCAGTCAGAAAAAATGGGCCGTCTCGACGGCTCAATCGTGCGAATGTGTCAACTCACCAGTAAAATTTTCTCAGATCACTATACTTGTGAGAGAACGGCTTTTGGCCGTTCTCTCACAAACTGCAGTACAGAGTTAGCCCTTGATGGATACTCAGCTCTTGGAAATTCTCCGCTGCCCTCAAGATCACTCGCCGCTCACAGCGGCCAGTGCCGAGCTGGTAGCCCGGATTAACGGCCAAATTGCCGCCGGCCACGTCACGGCCGCCGGGGGCCAGCAACTTGAGCAGGCGATCGATGGCGGTTTGATTCGCGCCGCGGGTGATCTGCTGTACCCAATTGTGGACCAGATTCCGGTGATGTTGCCGGACGAAGCCATTCCGCTAGGCCCCTGGCAGAGTGAACC
>CAMYJY010000003.1:24108-30386 GCA_947258835.1 uncultured Pirellulales bacterium | reverse complement strand
GAATGACGGAAACACATGCACTGCCACTAGATTCCCGCTTGCGCGGGAATGACGGAAACACATGCACTGCTACTGGATTCCCGCCTGCGCGGGAATGACTGGAACCCCCTAATACTGCCACTAAAATCGTTACCGGGCTGCCCCGATCCCTACAGCTCAGACAAGGCCTCCAAGACCTGCGCGTCGTGGCCATCGACTTGAACACGTTTCCAGACCCGGGCGATTTTGCCTGCGGCATCGATTACATAAGTACTCCGCTGAATCCCCATGGATTTTTTGCCGTACATGTTTTTTTCCCGCCAGGCACCGTACTTTTCCGCCACTCTGTGATCTGGATCGGCCAAGAGGGGGAAGTTCAGCTGATACTTCTCGCGAAATTTGACGTGGCTGGCCACATCATCCGGGCTAATCCCGTACACTTGGGCCTGCAGCTGCTCCAGTGCCGGCTGCTGGTCACGGAAGGCGCAGGCCTCGCGCGTGCAGCCCGGGGTATCATCCTTGGGGTAGAAATACAGCACCACAGGGCTGCCCAAGAGGTCCGCCAGACGGACCTTGGTCCCGTCATCCGCAGTCAGTGTAAACGCGGGGGCCTTCCGGCCCGGTTCAATCCAATCGCCCATCCGTTCTCCAACCCAGTTATTCGGCAATAAGTCAGATATTACAGTTTGGCCGGGTAGACGGCAACCATTTTTTGAAGATGACCGATGACTTCCTGAAGCACCTGGCCCAGTTGCTTGTCAGCCTAGACTCGCTCGTCATTTTGCAACACTTCTTGGATTAGGTTATTATCAACCAGAGTGCACTTGGCTGAGAATACGGATTGAATCTTCATGAGCGATCAAGAAAACAAGCGCCCGCACCAGAATCACACGGGAGGTATCCAGCAGTCGGAAGAGTTGGTAGCTCGTGACAGTGTTGAGACGTGCGATAAAATCCCATCCCAGAATCACACTGGGGGTATCCAGCGGCCAGTAGGGTTGGCAGCACAAAACGATTTTGCAACGTGCGAAAAAATGTTCCGGCAGGACTGTTGGCTGGAGCAGCCTGACGAGCCGTGCCCAGAGATTGTTTATGGGGATTTCGACTGGGATGGGGCCGCGCTGCAGGAGCTACGGTCATTTTTCAAAACGCCCCAGGATGTGTTGTTGTTTACGGCTTTTGTGCAAGAAATTCTCTGTGAAGATATTTTGCTGGCAGAGATTGTCCGGCGAAAGCCCTTGCACGCGGGATTGCTGAGATACCACTTTGAACAGGTGGGATTTGTGGGAGCATCCGTTGATGCACTCAGCAACCGCGTGGTGCTGTTGCGTATCCAAGGCGAATTGTTTGCGGTACGGCTGGCGGACCGGCAAGGCCAGGACGGCGTGTCCCCGCTGGTAGAGCTCGCTGGGATTGAGCCCGATACCGTACTGCAGGTGTTGTGTTGCCAAGATTTTCTCGCCGTGTGGAGCCAAGCCACCGGCAATCCTCCGACACAATACGATGTCGCAAGTTCGATCCAACCTTATCTGCGGAGCTTGCTTCGTGGTGACCAGCTCTATCGGCACCAGCGTCACCTGGTTGCCGAATCCATTTTGGGACAGGGCTTGGAAGGGACTGTATTTCTGGTCCGCGACGCACGCACGCAAGAACGCTTGGCCTTAAAATCCACCTACAAAAATCTGCAAAGTCTGTGCGACACCTGGCAGGCGGGACTGGAGCAAATACGCCAGCAGGCACCAGCAGCACTCGAGCACCTGTGCCAGTTCCATACTTGGCAGCCCGCAGCAGGGCAAAATGGCACTCTTTTGATGCAGTACCTGCCCTTGGTGTCCCTGCCCTCCTGGATCGCCGACGACCGTCTGCCCCCGGGGCTGAGGGTGCTGGCCGACGTGATCGGCGTCGTGCGGACGTTGCACCAGCAGGGGCTGTGTCACGGCGACCTGGGCGTTTCCAATACTTTTGTGTTGCGCCGGACCGACGGAGCGGAGCGTGCGGTGCTGATCGATCCGCATCCCGACGCCAGCCAGGAGGGGACGGCCCATCACGGCAAGGATTTGTTCGGCATCGCGCACATCCTGTATTGGATTGTTACGGGGCAGCAGTGGCCGGCAGGAGCGTATGATTATCTGCTCCAAATCATGGCCGGTGAGCACGATCCGCGCGAGGTAGCGCAGATCTTTTCCCATCCGCCGCTCCGGGTGGAGGATCCCGATTATAGAACGTTGCACGACGCGGCTCTGCGTGCGTTCCGTGAACCAAACACGTATGAGAACATGGTGGAAAAAATCATGCGGATTACCAACCGTCTCCACGACGCGGCCCATGCTGCCCCGGGACGCATCGCGGGCAACGCGGTCGTGACCGGCAGGGACGTCCAGCACAAAATAGCCCAAGCCCTCAGGCCGATTGGCAGCGGCGTTTTTCTGCCGCTATTTTCCCTGCCGTCCTATTTTGGAGAAAAATTACCGGGGGCACGTGAGTATGGCATGGGGGATACGGGACCGGTGGCACACGAGTTCGTACGCCTGCTGCAATCGATGGGGCAGAAATTTTGGGCCCTGTTACCCAATGGTCCCACGGACAATGGGAATTGTCCCTACCGCACCGATTCCTCCTTCGCGATCAATCTCAACTCCATTTCTCCCGAGAGCTTGCTGGCCGACGGCTGGATCACCGCGGAGGAACTGGCAGACATCGTGCCCCGGATGGAAGATCCGGGCAGAGTTCCGCTGGGGAATGAAGCCGTGTTTGGTTACAAACGCCAACTGCTGAACTGCGCTTATCAGCGGCGTTTTGACGAGAATCAAGCAAGATGGCAAAAACCTTACGCCACGTTTCTGGAGGAGGAGTCGTACTGGCTTGACGATTATGCGTTGTACAAGGCGATCGAAAGCGAGTACCCCACACGCTGGAACGAGTGGCCAGCCGACTTGCGAGACGGCAATCCGCTGGCCCTGGGTCAGTTTGCCCACGCGCATGCCGAGAACGTCGCACGGGAAAAATTCTTTCAATTTTTGGCCCAGCATTATTTCCTCCAGCTCCGCCAGTTTGCCGAAAGCCAGGGCGTGCACTTGATTGGTGACATGCCGGCCTACTCCATGCATGGCAGTGCGGACGTGTGGGCGCATCAGGAGGTGTTTGAGTTGGCGGCCGACGGCAGCCGCACGGTGGTGGCGGGCGCCCCGCCGGACATGTTTGACCCACGGGGACAAGGCTGGAATCACCCCATGTACCGCTGGGACGATGCGGGGACGGTGGATTTTTTAAAGAAAAAATATGCGCGGATGAAACGTCTCTTGGGCGGTGGCTTTGTCCGTGATGACCATATCATCGGCAAGATCACCCCCTGGGGCTATAACTTCGGGGGGCCCCCCGCGGCAGGCCAGCGGGTGACCGGAGCGTATCTGGGGAATGCCCTCTTGGACGCCGTGATGGAGGAAATCCCTGATTTGCCTAATTTTTTGATTGGCGAGGATCTGGGCACCGTCACCGCGGAGACCAACCGGGTGATGCAGCACTACGGCTTGAGGGGCATGAAGGTGCTGCAATTTATGCCGTTTGATCAAGACCCCGAGGCACTGGCGGCCAGCGCGCACGCGCCAGGAAATTATGTAGAGAGAGACGTTTTGTTCTTGGGCACGCATGACGCACCCCTAATTCGCCAATGGTGGCGAGAGGGGCTCGACGACCAGGGCCGGCGGCAGGCGGCCGATTATCTGCGGCAGACCCTGGGAGTTGATGTGGCCGTGACCGACGCCAACGTGGCGGCGCTGTTTACCGAGCTGGCCATGGCGCAAACGCCGCAGATGATGCTCCATATGCTGCCGGATTTGATTGTCAATCAAGATGGCTCGGTGGGGCTGGTCGATGCCCGGATGAACAATCCGGTGCTGGCTGGTCGATGCCCGGATGAACAATCCGGTGCTGGCCGGTGATTGTCAGCGGTGGTGCGAAAACTGGAGTTGGCGCTTACCACCCGCTGTCCTCAATGAATCCACGATGGCCCGACTACGCGAAATTACCGCAGCAACGAATCGCACACCTGCCCAGGCGATCCGGCGGCTGGAGCCGCTGGGACATCTCCGTGAAGAGATCATGCTCTCGGCCGCCGTCCTACGCGAGCAGGGGGAACCTGGACAGACGCTGGCAGAGGAGTTGGAATGTTTGGCTAGGGAGGGCCGGGTACGCTATGCACCGCTGGGAGCCGAAATTTTGTCTGCCGTCTATCAACATCTGGATGGTACGGTGTATCTGCTGTTGTCCGCGGGGAATGAGGTTGGCGGTCCAGGCGCGGGCGACGACGCCAGCGAGCTACGGCTCGGAGGACATGGGCCCGCTTCCGTGGAGCGCTGGCGCGGTTCTAGGGGAGCAGGGTTTTCACCCGTGCTGGCCGAGCGAACCGTCAGTCTGATCCGCGGTTTGGAAACCTATCTGCGCCGCGAGGATCCCGACTGGCAAACTCCACTGGAAAAAATTGGCGACGATACACTGCTCACGGCAGCTGCAGATGCAATGACCCACTGGGAGCAAGCACTGCACAGCTTGGTCGCTGTCAGCAGCGATCCGCTGCGGGAAGAAATGATCGCCGTCATGGGAGGCCTGCTCGATCCGCAGAGCGTAGTCGATCCGGAGGTGCACACGCGTTGGCAAGCGTTGGCAGCCGGACCGGAGACATGTGGGGTGCTGGCCAAGCGTTTCCAGTCCCCGTGGACTAAGCTCTGGCAGACCTACGAACACCGCGGGGTTGCGCGTAGCAACATCATCGCTGGCATCTTAAGTGGCGAACTGCATGGCGCACGGGTTCGTTTGCGGGGATTGCGCTGGCCGCTGCTGCGGGCGTATGCCGCGGAACTGGCCGCCGCCACCAGCCAGCGCAACCAATGGGAAGAAACTGTCCGAACTTGGGCGGATACTCTTGAGCCGGAGGCGGTGGAAAGGGCGTTGTTTGGTTCTCCCGAGCTGCGCCTGGTGCATCGCTTGGATCCCTACGGACAGGCGGATGGCCTGTCGGGCTTGTTGGGGCTCATGCGTAAGGCCCGCCGCCAGGAGCGGGATCTTGCCGCAGAATACGATCGCTGTCGTGACTATGCGGTCTTGGTAATCCGCTCGGTCAGTAACAACGGGCCCGCGGGAGAAATTTTATGCGCGCTGTTGGCGGGCCTGGGCGGTGAGCGAGAGCTGGAGGCCCTGCTCGAGATCATCGAACACCGGTGTGTCACCCGGCTGGGTGAGCAAAAACCGCCCGTGGAGCAGGGGGTGTCTGCTTTTCCCGCGGAGATCGATACGCAGCTGCATTCCTACGACTCCGACTGTGGCGGCCAATCCATCGCGCGTATTGTGCAGCAGGCGTATCGTCGCGGGCTCAAAACAATTGCCATCACGGACCATCAGTGCTTTGACGGTGTGGCCTCCGCCCTGGAGATCGGCAAATTGCTGGGCGTGGAGATGATCCCGGCCATCGAATTGTATACGGGAATTCGCAGAGGAGATCGGATCGACCAACGACGCGACGTGCTGGTTTATTTCCCTGATGGGCCGCGATTTTTGGACTGGTGGGAGCAGGGCCTCGATGAGGAGACCTGGCAGCTGTGTAACGATGGCTGGAACCGAAAATTGGATGGCAGTCAGTGGGGGGACGTGCCCATCCGGCGGGTGACCGATTGGGCACGGGCCCGCGGTGGGGTGCCGGTGTGTGCCCACCCAGGGCTGTGGAGTGCCGAAAAATTTCACCACGATGGTTGGTCCTATTCGTCTTTTGAGCAATTTTTTCTGGAAACGGGGTTGGCGGGCATTGAAATCAGTCACAGCCGCTTGCCGTTCGAGGAAAATACGCGGCAGATGGCACCGCTGGTACGGCAGTTCAACGAGCGGCATGCCGCGAGTCCGCTGGTGTTTACCATGGGAACGGACTCGCATGTTCCGGATGGCATCGGGCGGGCCAACCTCACCGCGGAGGCCTTGGCATTTACGGCAGCGCAGCTGGCGCCCGGTGATAATCCGGCCGCCTCGTTGCGGGCTGCGATTGTGGAGGGCCTCCGGGACACGGCCGCGCGCCTGGTAGCTCAGCGACCCCTGTATCGCTTGCGCGACGAGGTGCTGCAGGAAAATTACCCCGGTCTCACGGCACACGACCGTCCGCTGCACGTCCACCGCACGGACGAGAATGGAGCCAGCGAAACGATTTTGGCCGGAGTGAAGACGTACCACAACCAGCCCATCGTGATCGCGGTCAACCGCGGGTGCCGCGAGCAGTTTGAGGGCCAGGATTGGGGGCGGCTCGAGATTCCCGCAGTCTG
>CAMYJY010000003.1:0-24092 GCA_947258835.1 uncultured Pirellulales bacterium | reverse complement strand
TTCACCGCAGCGGAGCGGAACTGGTGCGGCATGGTTTGCACGTCGGGCTGACGCCCCGGGCAACCCAATTTTTAGCGATTGGGCCAACTTCTCTCGCTTCATCTGAAAAGTCTTTTGATGGGACGTAGGCCTCGAAACAACCATGGGAGCAAACCCCATCCTGTTCGGCACAAAAGGTGCGCTCGAGCAGCGGCAGTGATTGCATGCACAGCGGTTACCAGCCCTCCCCACAGTAGAGCGGTCGGGGCTCGACACAGGCGGTGGCCATGGCAGGGAGTGGGGTGTGTACGCATGCATACTATCATGCGCGGTGCCCCATGGACACTTGTTGTCCAGCCCACAGCTGCCTCCCTAGACGCAACTACCAGTAGACAAACTGGTTACGTAGCAGAACCGTCTGTGCGGCCGCGTCGCCCAGCGTGGAAAACCTGTCGGTTCCGCACCGATGACGGAGCCCAAAACCGAGGACAGGAAGATAAAGAACAGGGCGGCTGGTTTCCGGTTTGGCGGTGGCACTGGGCGCAACCGTCGTCGAGAAACACTGCACCGTGGGCCGATCGGTCGGGGAC
Source organism: uncultured Pirellulales bacterium (assembly GCA_947258835.1). Lineage (GTDB taxonomy): Bacteria > Planctomycetota > Planctomycetia > Pirellulales > Lacipirellulaceae > Bythopirellula. The sequence goes on along the minus strand of CAMYJY010000003.1, from coordinate 23,523 downwards.
TGGACGATGGCCGATTTGGCCGAGAGTAATACCGGGTTCACTGGACTTCGACGGTTCCGTGCTGTCGACCACACGCAAGGCCCAAGGTGCCGCTGTCGGTTTCCATAAGAAGAAAAAGGGGGCTCGAATGAACATTTTTCTTGCTACGAACAGTGGCAGTTCCACCACTCGCTCATGGGATCGTCGCCTGGCGGCGAGAAGCGAGCGAAGCGACTGATCGCCGCCAGGGCAGCGGTAACTTTGACATCTGCGACGCCCTCCTTTTCGGCCCACAAATACAGCAGTTCGCTCGTTGATACGACGGTGACTCCGTTCTCATTAGCGATCCGACGAGCTTTCTTGTCATCTGTCGCGAGTTTCCATCTCCGCGACTTGGCAACGGCCAAGCTGCTCGCTTCGCCGTCATCCAAATCACACGCGAATGCAACCATGAGTTCAAATTCCTCTGACGAGAGTTCGCAAACCGCAAGCAGTCCTTGGTCGATTGCTTCAGCAAGATCGATCTTCTCGTGACGTAGTTCACCTGGTTTGTTTGGATCCTTGGCACGAATGCCAAGCGACTCACGCCTCACTTGCGGCGTTACCTGCATGCCACCCACGGACTTGAGGATGTCGAGTGGCCGGTTGGAGCCGTAAAGGTTAATCAAGGTACAAGCATCGACTATCCGTTCGCTCATAATCTTCCCTGAAGCAGTTCGCCGTTGTGGCTTGCTCGGCCTATTCCTCAGTTGTTTTCGCTTAGCAGCGAGAAGTCAAAATCCATTTGAATGCGATCGTGTTGCCCATCGTTACCGGTTACCGTGGCCTCCAGGTAGCGAGCGACAATCTCTCGAGCTTCAATGCGGTCGCATCGGAGCACCGCGGCGAGTTGCCCCTCACTAAGCTGTCCGGCGTCGAAGGCTTGGACGGCTAAGAAACAATAACGGTCTGAAAATCGTCCATCAGTGCGCGGGTGTTCGTTGAGTTGCAGCGCCTTAGCCGCTTTCTGCGGGCTAAATTTTGACTCTTTCAGGTGATCGCGAATTCCCTTCGGAATGAGCCGCAGATACTCTAGCCGCAGGGCCATTGCCTCGACAGAAACGAAGAAGTTGTGGCTCAGGCGACAAAGATCAGCGATCTGGAAGTCGCCGCTTTGCCCAACGATCTGATTGAACCTCCGACGGACCGAAGTCGCCGGTGCGAGAAAAGCGATCGCGAAGGCCTCTGCAAAGCGTTCGCCGGCTGGTTTCCGACCAGTCGTGTTGGTGTAATCAATGCCGGGTTTGTAGCGCTCGGTCAGCAAGTGGCCATACTCGTGGACCATCGTTGCCCGACGCCGCTGGGGTGGGTGCTTACGGTTAACGGCGATGACACCGCCAAAATCACCCGAGTACCCAAACAGTCCGGCAACCTGCGATGGCAGGTCTTCGTACAAGATGCGGAGTCCGACCTCGGTCTCCAGCAGCGTGCGGAGGTGGATCACAGGCTGATCGCCAAGGCCGAGCCTGCGGCGCTCTTGATCGGCGAGGTCCTCGGCTAGTTGGGATGGATCGGTATTGCCGAGCTGCACCTCGGGAGGGTAGTTGGTTACCAAGGGCGCACGAACCAATTGTTCGAGACGACGGTAATCTTCAGCGAAGCGCTGCATCGAGGTGATCGCTGCATCGAGAGTTCCGGTCGTCGTTACTGACTGGCCCACGGCAGCACGAAGGTGCGGCTGCAAGTCGGACGCGGCCTCGCCCTCTCGGACCAATTCATGCACCTGACGGCCGTAGAGCGAAGCGAGCGTGACAATCTCATTCGGCTTGGCGGTGCGAGTTCCCTTCTCGATCGCGATCAGCGTTGGACGGCTGCATCCCAAATGCTCTGCCGCTGCCTCCTGCGTCACGCCTCGTGATTTTCGCGCATCCGTTAGCCGCTTGCCGAGCAAGACGGGGTCAATGGGGTCGGTGTCGTACATCCTGTTCTCCCTGGGCTAGGCCGCCGCACTCCGCGCGTCGATCATGTTCGTCCAGTGGCAACCGTTCCGTCTTCCTAGACGGACAAACTTGTCCCACTCCGCTGCGTAGCGTCGATAAAGATCAGTGTACTTTCCCGCATCACTGTTCTTTCCGATAACGCCAGTCGTTCGAAGGTGAGCCACAAGGCCTCAATCATGGAAGGTAGCAGGCCATCGGCCTGCAAGCGTCGGAGGCGTTGGCAGAACGTCTTCTCAATTTGGTCAGCCACACCACGAGAGCTGGCGCCGCCGGCGATTGCCCGTGCTACAGGGAGCCACTTTCGCGAATGCGTTGCGTCGAGTTGTTCGTTTTCTGCCACAACCATTGCCTCCGGTGTTCGAAGCCAGCTTGACTCTCCCTGTTGTAATTGTCGGCTGTAGATTGACATTGTCAATACGCAATGCCCTTGCAAATACTCAATTGACAATTTTTGCGGCTGCTTGCGTTGCTTTGCCCCTTAATCTCCGCATTTTTTGCGGAGATTATTTGCCTTCTGCGGTGATTAGGCACCATATTCACCGCATAAAGTCAGTCATGCCTTATGCAGTTCCTGGGGCTCGTCGATCTGGCAGTGGGGGGACGTGCCCATCCGGCGGGTGACCGATTGGGCACGGTCCCGCGGCGGGGTGCCGGTGTGTGCCCACCCGGGGCTGTGGAGCGCCGAGAAATTTCACCACGATGGTTGGTCCTATCCGTCCTTTGAGCAGTTTTTTGACGTACCACAACCAGCCCATCGTGATCGCGGTCAACCGCGGGTGCCGCGAGCAGTTTGAGGTTCACCGCAGCGGAGCGGAACTGGTGCGGCATGGTTTGCACGTCGGGCTGACGCCCCGGGCAACCCAATTTTTAGCGATTGGGCCAACTTCTCTCGCTTAAGGCGACTGTCTAGTCCGCCAGGTGCTTGTCGAAGAACTGAAAGATCTCGCGCTGTGCGTCCTCCGATTCTGGCGCGGCAACGGCTGTGCCGGCGGCATAATCACCGTGAGATTGTCCCTCGTAGACGTGCAGTTCGGCATCCACCTGGGCCTGCCGCAGGGCACGGTGCATGCGTACGGTGTCGCTTAGCAGCAGGTCGCGTGTACCCGACAGCAGAATCGTGGGTGGAAAATTCCGCAGGTCTCCCCGGACAGGGGAGACCAGTGCGTCTGAAAAGTCTTTCGATGGGACGTAGGCCTCGAAACAACCTCGGATAATCCCTTCGTAGCGCCCCAGGGGATCCAGCCCTTCCAGGGTGTACCACGTGTCACCGATCTTCTCGAGATCGGTAGCCGGCGTACCGGCGAACAAGGCGCCGGGGAGTGGCAGGCCAATGTGCTGGAGTTTTAACGTCGTCGCCAGGGTGAGGTTGCCTCCCGCAGAAGTCCCAAACAGGGCCGTGGCATCCGCCTCCTGCCGCTTGATAACGGCCTGCCACACGGCCACCGTATCCTCAATCGCCGCGGGGAAAGGATGGACGGGCGGCCGGCGGTAGTCGATCGAGAGCACGCGAGCCTGGCAAGCATCTGCTACCCACAGCGCTTCGCGGATGCATCCTTCACCGCCATGGAATACGAACGCGCCGCCGTGGAGGTGGACGAGCCAGCGCTGCTGGAAGCGTTGGCCGATGTTTTTGGGTGTCACGAGGAAGCAGGGCACGCCTGCAACCTCCATCGATTCCCAAGTTGCACCGAGTTTTTGCGCCAAGTCACGCGCCGCCTGGGCATTGTTGGCGTCCCAGACCCACTGCACCGCGAGCCACTCCTCGCGCGTCTGGGGCACGGGAATGTTGGGGAACAACGGCCTGCTGGCAATCAGCCCACGCAACTCCTCAGAGACCCCTGCCGGCACCGGGACGGTGCGTTTTGCCAAGGTCTTGATGCGCGAGGTTTCTTGGGCGCAAGCGGTGCGGGGCAGAGAGTGACCAGCGAGGAGGACGGCAAGGGTGAAGATGATGCGCAAACGCATTGCTGACTTTCCTCGTATGGTTTGTTCCCCAAACACAAGATCAATCCGCAACATCCCCGCAGGGCCCACCGCGACGTAGCCGCAACCCAAGCCTGCGACCGCTTGGTTCAGGGACAATCTAGCAGGATTAAAAAGAATCACAACTACCCACTCTGCGGCTAAGACTCGACTGAGGAAGTCCGCGCCTCGGCCCGCGCTCGATCAGGCGCTTCCTTCAAATTCCGGCAATTTCACGCCCTTCGCCGGAAAAATCTGACGTCGGCAGCAAGACGGTGTCGGATTGGGCACCGGCCCGTTCCCGTACGCACACCGGCAGGTTGGCTCAAACCACCCTCTCCCCTCTTCGTTTCCGCTGGGTTATACTGGAAATTTACGTCCATCCCGTCCATCCGCACATGCCGGACCTTGCGAGTACTGTCATTCCCGAATCCACCACCACCACGACCGATTCCCGAGCCGCAGGGAGTCTGCAGTTGGCCCTGGCTGCCGCCCACACGGCTCATGAAAACCGCGGGCAAGACATTGCCGTGCTTGACATGCGAGGGATCACGCCCGTCTTCGACTATTTTGTGGTCGCCACGGGCACCAGTCGCCGGCAACTGCATGCCATCAGCGAAGAGATTGATCATTGCCTGGAAGACGAACTGGGCGATCAGCGGATGGGTATCGAAGGCTACCGGGAGAGTCGCTGGATCCTGCTGGACTACGGAACCGTGGTCGTGCACTTATTTGATGAAGAAACACGCGCCTACTACGCCTTAGAGCAATTTTGGAGCGCGGCGGAGCGTGTGTCACTACCATGGGATGAGCCAACTTCTTCATGAATGTGTTGAGTGAACTCCGCAGTCGATTTGCCGCGGCGCTGGCGAGCATCGACCCCAGCGCCACCGAGTATGCCAGCTTGGTCCTGCCCAGCCAGGATGCCCGCTTTGGGGATTACCAGGCCAATTGTGCCATGCCTGTAGGCAAACGCCTGGGCCGTAATCCTCGTCAAGTGGCGGAGTCCTTGGTGGCGGCACTGGACGTGGCGGATCTGTGCGAGCCGGCGACCATTGCCGGCCCCGGTTTCATCAACTTGCGGCTCCAGGACACCTGGTTGGCCGACCGCTTGCAGGAGATGCTCCGGGATACGGAGCGTCTGGGAATCGTTCCCACTTCCCAGCCGCGGACCTTGGTACTGGATTACTCCTCCCCCAATATCGCCAAACCCATGCATGTGGGGCATATCCGTTCGACCGTCATTGGCGACGCCCTGGCCCGAGTTCTCCGCCATTTGGGGCACCGCGTGATTACGGACAATCACGTTGGCGACTGGGGCACACAATTCGGCATGATCATTTATGGCTTCAAGCACTTTGGGGACGAAGACGCGCTGGCAGAGGACACCGTACGGGAGCTGGGCCGCCTGTACCAACGGGTCAACCGGCTGATTGGTTATCACGCGGCCCGCCAACAACAGATTCCGGACTTGGAAGCGGAACTGCTGCGGCAAGTCCAACGCGTGGAAGAACTGCATGACACGACCGTCACGGAAGATCCTCGGGAGGCCAAGCAGGCCCAAAAACGCCTCCGCCAAGCCGAGGCCCAGCTGGCGGACTTACGCCGTTCGCTAGACACCTTACGCCAACAGGCGGCTGCGGTGGAAGAGGACCCCACATTGGCCCAGGCGGCGATCGAACATCCGGAAATTGGTACCGCCGTGTTGGCCGAAACAGCAGCGCTGCACGCGGGGGATCCGACCAACCGGGCGCTGTGGGAACGTTTTTTGCCCGCCTGCCTCCGCGAGCTGGACCGGACCTACCAGCGACTGCACGTGACATTCGATCATACTTTGGGGGAGAGCTTTTATCACGACCGCTTGGCGGGTGTGGTCCGCCAACTGACCGCCCAGGGCTTGGTGCAGGAAAGCGATGGCGCCCAATGCATCTTTTTGGAAGGCTTTACCGCTCCGTTTATCGTCCAGAAACAAGACGGCGCCTTTCTCTACGCGACCACGGACTTGGCCACCATGGATTACCGACGTCAGGAGTGGGCCCCGGACGCCATCTTGTACGTGGTGGATCATCGCCAGTCCTTGCACTTTGAGCAACTGTTTGCCACCGCCCGCGCAGCCGGTGGGACCGATTTGGAGCTCACGCACGTCAGTTTTGGCACGGTGCTGGGCGAAGATGGCAAACCCTACAAAACGCGTTCCGGGGTGGCCGTGGGCTTAAGTGGTTTGCTGGACGAAGCGGTGCAGCGTGCGCATCGCATCGTCTGCGAAAACGACGCTGCCCGCCCGGCGCCTCTGCTCACCACCGAGCAGCGGCTGCACGTTGCTGAGCGGATCGGCATCGGCGCGATTAAATATGCCGACCTGGCCCACAACCGCACCAGCGACTACGTCTTTAGCTACGACAAGATGCTGGCCATGCAGGGCAACACGGCCACCTACATGCAGTACAGCTACGCCCGCGTGCGGAGCATATTTTCCAAAGGGGACGTGCAACTGGAAACGCTCCGTCAAGCCGACAGGCCCCCGCAGCTGGGCGCGCCTACCGAACGGGCCTTGGCACTGGGCCTGCTCCGTTTCAGCGAGGCGCTGGAGCGGGTGGCTGCCGACTATCGACCCAACCACCTGACGGCTTACCTATTTGAACTGGCCAGCGCATACTCGAGTTTCTTTGAAAATTGCCCCGTGCTGCAAGCCGAGGACGGTGCCATCCGGCGCAGTCGGTTGCAATTGTGCGATCTCACCGCACGCACGATTGCCACGGGCCTCCAGTTGTTGGGCATTGAAACCGTAGAGCGGATGTGACGCTGTCAAAACACGTTCTAGGCAGGTCCCTCGTACTTCCCAAAAATCATGCGACCGGCGCTGGTCTGCAGGACGCTGGTCACATTGGCGATGACATTCAGGTTGACGTGCTTGCGTCCACCCTCGATGACGACCATGGTCCCATCTTCCAAGTAGCCCACGCCCTGGCCGGCCTCTTCGCCCGGCTTGATCACGCGGACCTGGAGCGTTTCCCCGGGCAAGAACACAGGTTTTAAGGCATTGGAGAGGTCGTTGAGATTGATCACATCGACTTCGTGCAGTTTGGCCACTTTGTTGAGATTGTAATCATTGGTCACAATCTTGCCGTCCAGGTGTTTGGCCAGGAGTACCAGCTTGAGGTCCACGGCCTGACCGGCAAATTGAGGCAGTTCGCGGTCATAAATCACCAAGTCGACTTTGGGATCGCTCCGCAAGCGGTTCAAAATGTCCAGCCCACGCCGCCCACGACCCCGCCGGAGTCGATCACTGGAATCGGCAATCGCCTGCAACTCGACCACCACAAACTGGGGCATGATCAGCTGGCTGTCGATCACGCGTGTTTCCACGACGTCGGCGATCCTGCCGTCGATCACCACGCTCGTGTCCAGCACGTAGGGTTTCAGGCCTTTAATCTCCTTGGCGAACTCGACATAGGGAATGATGAAGCGAAAATCGTCTTTGGTTTGCATCAACACGCTGGTGCACGTGTAGCACAGCACCATGCCTAAAATCATGGGAAGCCATTGAGCCTGCAACGTATCGGCAGCGGGCAACACCGGGCTGAGCGCGATTTTTAGCACGTAAGTCAGCAACAGACCGATCAGCAGACCAAAATAGACGGAAGTGATCGTGTCCAATTGCTTCTGCCTCACGACACAATCAATCACGATCACCACCCCGGCCAACAGCAACAGACCGCCCACGACCAACCACGGCAGATAGGCCGGGTCACGGGATAGCTCATCGGAGCTAATGATCTGCACACCAATACCAGCTGCCACCAAGACAAATAAGCAGCGAAGAATTACAAGAGCCATGGGAAAAGTTGTGGGGGAGAATGCGTGCGTGAAGAGTGATTTGCCTCGCTAGTGTCTATGGTAACAACCCGCCCTGGTCAAGTCAGCCCAAAACGCATCTCGCCCGCAACAAAACAAATATATCTTAAGTGCAGTATGCGGGTGGTTTCTGCTAGCCGCCAACAGTCCCCGTCCACCAGCGCGGCCACAACGCTAGACCTGGTCGACTTGCCGGCGATGTTCCTCGAGCGCATGCCGGTCCGTCATCCCGGCCAAAAAGTCACAGACGGTGCGGGACAGGCCGTCGCGATCGAATTGTCGTTGGTACTGCGCAGGCAACCGCTGGGGTTGCCGTGAGAACCGCTCAAACATCTCCTCCAAGGCCGCTCCAGCGATCGCCCGATCGGCCAGCAGGGTGGGATGGCGATACACGTGCTGGAACAAAAAGGCCGTCAGCTCCGCGGCTGGGGCTTGGTAGGCAGCGGACAGCCGGGCCAACGGCTGGCTGGCCGTGGTAACATCCACAATATTCTCCACGGCGGCCGCTTCCAAGCGATCGCGGGTGGTGGCAATCAAATCGCTTACCAAGATTTCAATCAGCTGGTGGATCACAGCCCGTCGCAGCTGCAGTGCATCCAGGTTGGTATAGTGACGTTGGACCCGCTCGGCCGCCTCTCGCCACAGGGGCACGCTGAGCAAGTCGTCCACGGTGAGCAGGCCCAACTCCAGCGCATCATCGGCATCATGGGAGTTGTAGGCAATGCTGTCGGCCGCGTCGACCACTTGGACTTCCAGCAGGGGCTGCCGCGTTGGTCGCTGGGTCTCTGTGCTGCCCACGGTAAAAATCTTTGAATCTTGCGCAAACTTGAGCGACCAACGGGAGCGGTCAAGCGCTTTCCGAGCGGCAGCTCGCTTTGGTTGGCGGCCCCCCGGTCGAGCCGGGGGCAGGCTCTGCCGCCCTGGGCTGCCCACGGTATACGTCTTTACCACCTCCCCCCAACTCAGTGGCCCCTGGGAGCTGGCCCCTGTTTCGCGGGCGGCAGCCGGTTGGCGGCCCCCCGGAACTTCCGGTGGTGAACTCGGCCGCCCTTTCACACGTTGGGCTTGGCCGGACAGAACTTCCAGGGACAGATTCAATCCAGGGCAGTTCGGATAGCGCTCTTCCAGCAGCGTGACAATCCGTAGTGCGTGCACATTGTGATCAAAACCTCCGCAGGAGGCCGTGCACTGCTGGAGCACCTCTTCGCCCGCATGGCCAAAGGGGGGATGGCCAATATCGTGCAGCAAGGCCAGCACTTCGATCAGATCCTCGTTGAGCCGCAGCACACGGCCCACGGTCCGCGCGATGGAGGCCACCTCGAGCGTATGGGTTAACCGGGAACGATGGTAGTCGCCCATCTCGCCGGTAAAGACCTGGGTTTTATGGGCCAACCGCCGGTAGGCGCTACTGTGGACCACCCGATCGCGATCCCGCTGGTAGGGCCCCCGATAGGGATGAGGCGGTTCATCGTACGTGCGACCCGCCGATTGGTCCGCGTGCATGGCGTAGGGTGCCAAGGAGGCCATGATTTCCTTACTCCAGCAGACCTTCCCACAGCGCTGCCAGCGCTTGGGGCATGACCCGGGTGCCGGCCACAGTGGGCATAAAATTATGGTCTCCCGCCCACCGCGGTACGAGATGCCAATGCAAGTGCCCTGGCACACCGGCACCGGCCGCGGAGCCTAAATTGAGTCCCACATTAAAACCTTCGGCCGCGAGCCGCTGGCTCAACCGTGCGGTCAACGAGGTCAGGATGTGCATCATTTCCAGGTGTTCTGCTGCGCTAAGTTCCGTCAGTTGGCCCACGTGTCGCAGAGGTGTGACCAGCAGATGGCCATTGCTATAGGGATAGCGATTCAGCAGGGCCAGGGCCTGCTCTCCGGCATGCACCACCAGATTTTGCCGCCCCGCGGTGGCCTCGTCGGCGTAGTCTGCCGCCGCGCGGCACATGAAGCAGGCCTGGTCCGCGCCTGGCCGCCACCGGGTGGGGGTGGGCGGTGCGGGGGCCTCTTCCTGACCGGCCACGTAGCCTAGTCGCCAGGGCGCCCAAAGTCGTTGTTCATCCACAGTTGCCTGCCAGTTGATTTTTCGTAATACTTCAGCCATCTGCAGTAGGCAGGTCGTAAGAGCAACTGCCATCATACGTTACGTCATTTGCCAGCTAGCTCTTCGAAGTTACGCTAAGGATTAAACAGATCCTCAAGAGGCCGTTGCACTTACGACCGATCTTTCGAGCAGGCTGCTGCAGATGGCTGAATAGTAACGATTTTTCAGATACCTACGGAAGCTGCAAGTTTAGGGGTGCTAGCCCTGCGGAGCAAGAGTGGCTGCTCTGGCGGGAATGTCAGCAGGCTGACATAATCTGCCGCCGCGGATGAACTGCCTCCCTCTCCCCATTGCTTCCCCCCATGCAATTTCGCGTGCAACTTGAGATGTTTTCAGGACCCCTGGACTTGTTGTGGTACCTGGTGCGCAAGCATGAGTTGGACGTGCTGGATATTCCGGTGGCTTTGGTCACCGAGCAGTACCTGGAAATGCTCCAAGTGCTCGAACAAATCGACGTCAACGCGGTAGGAGATTTTTTGGAATTGGCGACACGGCTGATGGAGATCAAGTCGAAACTCATGTTGCCTCGCCAGGAGGAAGACGAAGTCGAAATGGAAGACCCGCGGCAGGACATGGTGCAACGCCTCCTGGAGTACAAGCGGTACCAAGATGCGGCCGGCATGTTGGAGGAGCGCAGTCGCGATTGGCAACAGCGGTTTGCCCGCCGCGTGAATGACCTCCCGCCACGCAGCGTGGATCCGGCGGAGCAGCCCATTCAAGAAGTCGAGATTTGGGATTTGGTCAGCGCCTTTGCGCAGGTAATCCGCAACAGCGAGGCCGTGCAGCCTGCGGCGATCCGTTACGATGACACACCGATCGATGTGTACATGGACCGCATCCGTCAACGTTTGGCCAGCGAACCCCGGTTGGCGTTTACCAGCTTATTCACCGAGGACATGGTCAAGTCGCAGCTGGTCGGCATCTTTCTGGCGGTCTTGGAGCTGATCCGCCACCATCAGGTCCAAGTCGAGCAGACCGAGCTGTTCGGCGAGCTGTGGATTTTGGCCCAACCGGCGGCGGTAGGTAGCAGCAGTGCGTGAACCGGACGCTCTCGCTAGCGGGGCATTTTATTCGACTTTGAGAGAAACGGCCGCAGTTCGTGCACGAAATCTCCCGCATCGGCAAACTGGCGATACACACTGGCAAAGCGGACATAAGCCACTTCGTCCAGATCGCGCAAGTGTTCCATCACCAACTCACCGAGGCGACGGCTATCGACTTCGGTTTCGAAAGAGGAGTAAACGTCATTTTCAATGGCCGCCACCGCGCGTTCCACGTCACGATCACTGATGGGGCGTTTCCAGCACGCTCGCTCCAAGCCCGACTTAATCTTCTCGCGCGAGAAAGGCACCCGCGTGCCATCTTTCTTGACAACCTTGATGGCTGATTCTTCGATCCGCTCGTAGGTCGTATACCGCCGCTTGCACTTCAGACACTCGCGGCGCCTACGGATGGCAAAGCCGTCCTGGCTGGCACGGGAATCGATGACGCGGTCGTTGTCCATACGACAAAAAGGGCATTTCATAGCACCCACTATACACGAGAGTTGGATTTCGTAAACCGCCTACTGGCAAACAACTCAAACTGAAAACAGGGCCTCCATGAAGCCGGTAAAGCCCGGGAAATAAGACCATCTTCCTGTACTGCGGCGGCTCATCAAAAAACCTGGTTGAGAGGCGGATGGAATGGGCTTTTCCGGCCCAAACCGGCCCGCAGAGGGCAGACGTGTTTTCACTTTGGGTGCATAACTATCCCTGCGGGGCAGTCCAGTCACGCCGTTGCCGGCTGCTGGGAATATTCATGGCCTTGCGGTATTTGGTCACCGTGCGACGGGCCACCTTGATGCCATGTTTGGCCAGTTCCACCACCAGGGCGTCATCGCTGAGGGGTTTGGATTTATCTTCCGCGTCCACGACCTCTTGCAGTTTTAGCCGCACCTTATCCCAGGCCACCTCCTCGCCGTCGGCGCCCGTCGTCCCACCCACAAAAAATCGTTTGAGCGGAAAAATACCGCGGGGCGTGGCCATCCACTTATCGTCCACCGCCCGACTGACGGTGGTCACATGCACCCCCACTTTATCCGCCACCTGCTGCATTTTGAGCGGCTCGATGTGCTCCGGGCCTTGATCCAAAAATTTGCGCTGATGGTCCACAATGGCTTGCGAGACGCGCGTGAGCGTGCTGCGGCGTTGTTCGATGGCTTCGATCAGCCATTGGGCCGAGTTGATCTTCTTTTTGATGTACTCGCAGGTTTCTTTGTCGCCGGTGGCGACGGCTTGCTGGAGCATGCGGCGATGGCTGGGGCTGATGTATAGGGAAGGCAAGTCACCATCCTCCAGCCGGACTTCGTAACCGCCTGCTTCCAGGCGATCGATGTAGATGTCGGGGGTCACCGACGGTGCAAAATTGTCGTTGAACTCCGAGCCGGGTTTGGGCTTGAGGGTCCGCAGATCCTCCCAGGCTTCGGTGATGGTTTCCAGCGAAAAGCCCGTTTTCTTGGAAATCTGGGGCAGTCGGTTGCTTTCTAAATCTTCCAGGTGATCCTCGATCAGCACCTGCAGCTCTTCGTAGAACAGGAGGCCTGGCGTGAGTTGCAGCGACAAACACTCCTTCAACGAGCGAGCCCCCACGCCGGGGGGATCTAGTCGTTGGACAATGGCCAGCGCTGCTTCAGCCAGTTTCAGCTGTGCTGTTTGCCAATCCTCCGTGCTGCCGTTCAGCTCGGGCGGTGCCGGAAAGGCAAGTTCCGTCAAAGACGATTTGAGATAGCCATTGCTATCCAAATTGTAGATCACCCGCTCGCACATCCGCCGCAAGTCATCGTCAAGATCGTACCAAGTAAGTTGATGTTGCAAGTAGTCCAGCAGGGATTCGGGCCGCGAGACCATGTTGGCCATGGCATCATGGCGGCGGTCGGCCTCGGAGTCGAGTTGCCCTGAGGAGGGACGGCTCCGCTCCTCATAATCGTCGGGGAGATTGTCGGCCATGTTGATCAGCCGCTCAAAATCCTCTTCGTTATTGGTATCGTCTTGGACCACCAGTTCCCGCTCAGCTTCGCTGGGCGCGTCGGGGCTGACCTGTTCGTTGGCCGCCGTCTCACTGTCGCCGGTGGGTTCCACCTGATCGAGCACCGGGTTGTCTTCCATCTCCTGCTCGATGCGCTCCTGCAAAGCGATGATGGGCAACTGCAGGATCTCCATGGATTGGATCATCCGCGGTGCCAGCACCTGCTTCTGAGCCATCTGCATTTGTTGACCAAAGGAAAGTCGCATCGTGTTCCTGCCGGTGTGTACTGGCTGAGATAGCGGCCGCTGGCCGCTATCTGGGGAAGAAATTAAAGCGTTCGCTGCAGCGGTTCCATTTCCATGAGTTGTCAATCCACGCGATTGCCTTCTTGGTGTAGCATAATGGTTAGCCGTGCCGAAGGTCAAACTTCGTAAGTTGGGTCAACTAGCCAGTTTGCGCAAGCGGCACATAGCAGACATGTTTTCACTTGGAATGCATGACTGCTTCCAGCCCTAGGCGGATGGCGGGCTGCCACCGAATTGTGCCAGGGCTTCACTCAATCCAGGCATGTTGAGGCCACCGCTCAGTTCTTGCAGTTGCTCGGCATGGAGCTGCTGGACCTTTTCCTGAGCGGCGTTGCAGGCGGCAGGCAGCAGGTCTTCGAGGAGCTCTCGATCTTGTTTTTCGATGAGGGTGGGATCGATGCGTACGGCGAGCACGTCGCCCAAACCATTGGCCTCGACTTCTACCAGTCCCGCCCCCGCGGTGCCCACCACACGTTGGGATTTGCGTTGTGCGTTCAGTTCCTGCATCTTGCCGCCCATGATCGTTTGGGCTTGTTGCATTAGCTCGGAAAGATTTCCCAGGCCTCGTAGCATAACAATAATTCCTTAAGGGGATTTTTCAGGGGGCGGCACGTAGCGGAGCTGTGCTGGGTCGCCGTGGAACAGTTCCAGGGCTGTTTTTACGAAAGGTTGGTTTGCCAAGTCGGCTTGGCGCTGGCGGCGGGACGGGGGCCGGGCCGCTGGTTGTAGGGCCGTATCCCCTGGGGATCGCGTCACGAGCGGGACGCGCGTCCCACAGACTTTTTCCAAGGCGGTTTCCAAGCGGGCGCGGTTCTGCCCCCGTTCGCAGATCTCGCGGTGAAAATTCTCGGCAAAATCGAGCACCAAGCGTCCCTGCGCATCGACGCGCACCTGCTGGGCCTCGGCCGCGTGATCCATGATCATCCCGGTGAGGGAGTCCAGGACTTGTTTCCAAACCACCTCGACATTCTCAGCAGAGAGTGCGATCGCGGGCTGAGCCGGGGCGGGTGGAGTCGGGTCGTCTGCAGACGGGGCCACCTCCGCCGGAGGGTGGGCGGGCGGGCTCACGGGGGGTTCACTGGGAGTCACCGGTGCGGCGGGAGGGTGCGGAGTGACGTTTTTTTTTACGCTGGCCGCCGGCGCCGCAGCGGCGGGGGACTGCCGCAGTTCGCGGATCAGACCGGACAGCTCGTCCAGGTTTTCCAGATGGCAGATCCGCACGAGGGCCATTTCGGCCAGGGTGCGGGTGTGGGAGCTGACTCGCATCCGGGCAGCCGTATGATCCAGGACCTGGACCATGGCCAGGAGGGTCTCCACTCCGAGCTGCTCGGCCACCTGCAGAATTTCCTGCTGCTGCGCGGGCAGGGCATACAGCAGTCGCTCCGCACTGCAGCCCACGGCCTGGGTCATCACATCGCGAAAATAACCCAACAGCTGGTCGATGAGCTGGCTGACCTCCGCCCCTTCGTCGATGGCGGCGTCTAGCTCGGTAAGGGCGGTCGCGGCGTCGCGGGCCACCAAGGGGGCCACCAGCCGGCTGAGTCGGGCCACGGGGGCCAGGCCCAGCATGGCGGTCACGTCCGCGGCGGTAATGGTATCGGTACCGGTGGAAAGCAGCTGTTCCAACAGCGACTGGCTATCCCGCATGGAGCCGGCGGCACGCAAGGCCAGGATCTGCAGTGCGTCTTCCTCCACGCGGACCCCTTCGCTGGCGGCAATCTGTCCCAAGCGGGAGAGGATGTCGGCCGTATCGATGCCCGCAAAATCATAACGCTGACAGCGGGACAGGATGGTAACGGGGATTTTGTTGGGCTCGGTGGTGGCGAAGATAAACTTGACATGCTCGGGGGGCTCTTCCAACGTCTTCAGGAGCGCATTGAAGGCCTCTTTGGTGAGCATGTGCACTTCATCAATAATGTAGATCTTGAAGCGGGCACGGCTGGGGCGGACGGCTACGTTTTGGCGTAGCTGGCGGATTTCATCGATGCCCCGATTGCTGGCCCCATCAATCTCCAGCACATCCACGTCATCGCCTGAGCTGACCGCTTGGCACAGCTCGCACTGATTGCAGGGCGTGGCGGCCGGGCCCTGTTCGCAGTTGAGGGCCTTGGCCAAGATACGAGCGGCCGAGGTTTTTCCCACACCGCGGGCCCCGGTGAACAGATATGCGTGGCCCACGCGTCCACTGCGGATGGCCCGGGCCAGGGCCTGGGAGACATGCTGCTGGCCGATCAGCTGCTCGAAGGTTTGGGGCCGGTAGCGGCGGGCCACCACAACATAGTCATGGCTCTTGGTCGGAGAAGATGCGGCCATAGCGGGAGCGAAATACCTTGCACTAAAATTTTTGTCAGCGACCGATGAGAGGCCCCCACACAAAGAGGCACAAGCTTATGGCTGCGGTGTTTCCACCCTGACCAGGTTCACCAGGCCCCCATTGCAGAGGCCCCTCATCGGTAGCCGCCTCATATTGTTGTACGCTTCGGGGGGCCGGTCGTCAAAGGTGGCCGTTCGAGATACGATGGTGGGATGCTACACATCGAGTCCCCCCCCTGGCGAGAACTTTATCCCTTCCAGTCGCATTTTCTGCGGCTGGCTGGTGGACGCTACCACTATCTGCATGAGTCTACCTCCGCCGGGTCCTCGGCGGGAGGCTCCGAGACGGCTACCTTGCTCTTTGTCCACGGAAATCCCACCTGGTCCTTCCACTGGCGGGAGCTCATTTTGGCCCTGCGTGGTACGTATCGGTGTGTGGCACCGGACCACATGGGCTGTGGTGGCAGCGACCTGCAGGCCACCCCCCTGCGTTTGGTGGACCATATCGACAATCTGGTACGACTCATCGAGACGCTTGATCTCAGCCGGATCACCCTCGTGGCCCAGGACTGGGGCGGGGCCATTGGGCTGGGGGCGGCCCAGCGTGTGCCGGAGCGGATGGAGCGGATCGCCTTGTTGAACACCGGGGCCTTTCCGCCTTGGTTTATTCCCTGGCGGATTCGCGTCTGTCGCTGGCCGCTGGTAGGCAAATTGGCCGTTCAGGGAGCCAACGGCTTTTCGCGGGCCGCACTGCGGATGACCTTGGCCCGCCGTCAGCGACTGGACCGGCTCGTAGAGCAGGCCTACCTGGCCCCCTATGCCACGTGGCGGCAGCGGGCGGCCGTGTATCAGTTCGTGCAGGACATTCCGCTCACCCCCCGGCATCCGACCTGGCGCACGCTGGAGAACATCGAAGCCGGTTTGCCCCAGCTCGGCCATCTGCCCATCCAGTTGATCTGGGGCCTGCAGGATTGGTGTTTTCGGCCAGAGTGCCTGGAAAAGTTCATTTCCCTCTGGCCCACCGCTGAGGTCCAGCGGCTGGCCGACGTGGGGCACTGGGTCGTCGAGGATGCCCCGGCGGAGACCCTGGCCTTGCTCAGCGATTGGCTCCAGCGGACTGCTCCGGGCAGCGGGTCGTTGTGATCATGTTGGCAAGAACCTGCGGAGTGTCAGCGGACTCCTGTAAGTCATTCCCGCAATTCACCCACGTCATTCCCATAGTTCACTCACGTCATTCCCGCGCAGGCGGGAATCCAGTAACCCTCGCCAGCCGTCCAACTGCCGATCACGATTTGGGTAGCCAGCAGACACACGGGTATGCAAGTTCCACAAACTAATTTGAGCCGACCCTGCCAATCACCGCTCACGGTAGGCGCCTGCGCGACGCTGGCTTGCATCTGGGAGGCCACGGCCCCCAAGCCGGGCAATGTTTATCGGGGTGCCGATTTTGAGGATCTCACCTATGCCGACTTTGTCACCAGCGCGGCGGTGATTGGTCCGGTGCTAGAGCAAGTCGGCACCTTGGGTGTGGGCCGCGCAATCCAGCAGGCCGCCGTGGCGACCCGAGAGATGGTCGGCACCAATACCAACCTGGGCCTGCTCTTGCTCCTGGCCCCACTGGCAGCAGTTCCCGGTGAGGTAGAGCTCTCCCAGGGCCTGGGCCCACTGCTGACATCACTCACGGTGCAGGACACCAGACACATCTACGACGCCGTGCGCGTGGCCAACCCGGCCGGGCTGGGCCACGTTGCCGTGGCAGACATCCGGGACGAGTCGGCCCCCCCACTGACGCCACTGGAGGTGATGCAGTTAGCGGCCGAGCGGGATCTTATAGCGCGGCAATATGTCACCAATTATGCCCAGGTCTTTGCTGCCGCCCAGCACATTGCTGACAGCCTGCTGCGTGGTGTATCACTGAGCGAGGCCATCGTGCGGGCCTTTTTGACTTTGCTGGCCGAGCATCCAGACAGTCTGATTGCCAGAAAGTGTGGCCAGGAACAGGCTGAGCAAGTTTCGCTGCGTGCAGCCAGCATTGTTGCGGCCGGCGAAACGGGTCAGGGCGTGCTGGATTTCCAAGCAGTCGCCGATTTTGACTTCTGGCTCCGCGCCGCAGATCATCGCCTGAACCCGGGTACCACGGCCGACCTGATTGCGGCGGGATTATTCGTGCTCCTTCGCGAAGGACGACTAACGTGGCCGGTGAGGTATTATGGGGAGAGGCTAGGGGCTAGGGGCTAGGGACTAGGATTTAGGGGCTAGTTCGAAGCTTGGCAGCGCGACTAACCTCTACAGCAAATTTCGAAAATGTGTTGTGCTGCCAGCGGGTCGCACTGCGTGGCTCCCCTTGGTTTTCACGTGGATCACGACCGCATGTTTTCGTAAGCTGCTGTAGTGTGCTGCTGCCCTTCGTTCACTATTGACCTCTGCGCTGCCAATGAGCCAAGGGCGCCCAACGGAAGCCCGTATTTGGCAAGCAAAATGCTAGCGGTAGGTTGATTGGCCGCGCAGACATCAATAAAACCCGTGCATCGCTGGACCGCTTCCTGCACTGCAAAATTTTTTTACTCCCCTGGCGGACCCTGATGATGGCCTCTTCCTTCCGAGTACGAATTGAAAAAGAACGGCTCGTGTTCAGTGCCGCGCATTTTATTACCTACGCTGGCGATACGTGCGAGCCCTTGCATGGGCATAACTATCATGTGGCCGCCGAGGTGCGAGGTCCGCTGGATGCGAATCAGTACGTGATCGACTTCATTCGCTTGCGGGACGCCCTGCAGGGAATTGTCGATCGGTTGGACCACCGCATGCTCTTGCCGACCCAGCATCCGACGATACGCGTGCAGGCGGGTGAGCAGGAAGTGGAAGTCACCCATGGCTCACGCCGTTGGGTGTTTCCCCGCCCAGATTGCGTGCTGCTGCCCGTAGCCAATACCACTGCGGAATTGCTAGCAGAGCACATCGGCCAGCAGCTGCTGGCAGCGCTGGGGGTGCGGCGGGGTGACTTGGCACTCACGATCGAAGTGGATGAATGCGACGGCCAGTGGGGTATCTGCGAGCTGCCTGGCACCTGACACCACGTGCCAGCACAAAGACTGCCAGCTGCTCCCGCGCCGCCCGATCGTTAAACTCCTCTCAAGTCCCCCAGTCGCTGCGGCCGATCTCGATGGTAGGCGCGATGCAGGACGAGACGACCTAGGGATGTGAGATGTTAGATGTGAGATTTGTGATGTGATCTCCAGTCATACCTTGCCCCCTGGCGTGGCCCCGTTCGAGCCGGGGGCGGGCTCTGTCATCCTGTGTTGCGCGACAATTTTTCGGTTCTCAGCTGATCGCATGCTATGTCTGATATTCGCAAAGCGGCCATTTTGTTGACCGCGCTTCCGGAAGAGGAAGCTGCCGGGATCATGGGACGTTTGGACGAAAAGCAAGTGGAGCAGGTTTCTATTGAAATTGCCCGCTTAAATTCCGTCACAGCCGACTTGCAGGAGCAAGTGATTCTGGAATTCGCCGAATCCAATCCCGGTGCGGCCGGCACGGATGCGGGCGGCATCGATCGGGCCAAGTCGTTGGTGCAAAAGGCACTGGGTAAGAATGCCAGTGATACGATCGACAACATTCGCCATTCCTTTGAATCGGTACCTTTTTCGTTTCTGAGGAACATCGACAGCCAAAACATCCTGACCTATATCATCGACGAGCATCCGCAAACCATTGCTTTGATCCTCTCGCATCTGCCGGCCGCTGCGGGCGCCGAGATTTTGAGCGGGCTCTCCAACGACCGCCAGTTGCAAGTGGTCCAGCGGATTTCCGGCATGGGTCAAACGAGTCCCGAGATCATCGAAGAAGTCGAACGGGGACTCGAAAAGCGGATGGCCAACGTGATGAGCCAAAGCTATGAAAACACGGGGGGCGTGTCGGCCGTGGCGGAAATGCTCAATGTTTCCGACCGGGCCACGGAACGGGCGCTGTTAGAAAACCTTTCGCAAGAAGACCCGAACTTGGTGGAAGAAATTCGTCGCTTGATGTTTGTCTTTGAGGATCTGATCAAGTTGAACGACAAGGAAATCCAAACCCTGCTCAAAAACGTGGAAAATTCCAAGTGGGCCCTGGCACTCAAAGGGGCCAGTCCCGAGCTAAAAGAAAAAGTCTTTTCGAATATGTCCCAGCGCGCGGGCGAGATGCTCAAGGAAGAAATGGAGTATTCGGGGGCCGTCAAGCTCTCCTTGGTGGAGGCCACGCAGCAAGAGATTGTGGATGTCGTGCGCAGCTTGGAGGATTCGGGCGATCTGGAAATCAACGCCAGCGGCGAAGAAGAGCAGCTGGTCGAGTAGGGACCGACGATCGCTGGTAGTGGGCCATGCTGAGGTCTTGCTGGGCCACACCAACGCACGCGCCTCTTCCGCGAGCGACCAGCTGCAGGGGACCAATTTTCTTCTGTTACTCCCGCACTTCCCTCCGTCACGCCCGCGTTTTCCTCTGTCACGCCCGCGTTTTCCTCCGTCATTCCCACCTTTCCCTCCGTCATTCCCGCGTCTCCCTCCGTCATTCCCGCCTTTCCCTCCGTCATTCCCGCCTTTCCCTCCGTCATTCCCGGCACTTCCCTCCGTCATTCCCGCGTTTCTCTCCGTCATTCCCGCGGCAGGCGGGAATCCAGACCAACCAGTCCCGCTTGAGCTGCTTTCTTACCTCCCCCTGCCCAGAACGGCGGTTGTTCGATAGCATAGGTGCAATTGCGGAAAGGTAGGCTGGGGCGCAGCCCACCTTTATGGCTTTGTATGTAAGATGTGAGATATTTGATGTGCGGTTGCGGCGCGCGCCGCATGGGCCCCTGACGATGTAGAATACGCGCACGACGCGGCGGCACGGTATTGATGGCGACGACTTCTTCTCAGACCCCCATGATGCGGCAGTACCACGAGGCCAAGGCGGCGGCCGGTGAGGCGCTGTTGCTGTTTCGCATGGGTGACTTCTACGAATTGTTCTTCGAGGATGCCAAGGTGGCGGCCCGGGTGCTGGGTCTTTCGCTGACCAGCCGTGACAAGGGGGAGAACCCGGTGGCCATGGCCGGTTTCCCCCATCACCAGCTGGATAGTTACCTGGCCAAAATCATTGCTGCCGGCCTGCGGGCCGCGGTCTGCGAGCAGGTCGAAGACCCCCGCCAGGCCAAGGGCCTGGTGCGTCGTGACATCACGCGGATTGTCAGCCGGGGCACAGTCACCGACGAGGCCTTGCTGGAACCGCACACCAGCAACTATCTGCTGGCCGTGGCCCCATCGCCACAATCCACTTCCCCGGATTGCGGCGTGGCCTGGATTGACATCTCGACGGGTCTGTTTGAGGCGGCTGTGGTACCGACCGCGCGGCTGGCTGATGAATTGGCGCGCGTGGCACCGGTCGAGATCTTGTTGGCCGAAGGGACGGAGGATGTGCCGGCCGAACTCCTGGCCGACCGGCTCGTCACCCGGCGGCCGGGCTGGGCCTTTGGCAAGCAAGCCACCAGCACCGCTTTGCAAAAACATTTTGGCACCCTGTCGATGGAGGGTTTTGGTTTTGAAAGTGGCGACGACTTGGCCCTGGCCGCTGCCGGAGCGCTGCTGGAGTATCTGCAAGAAACGCAAAAAACGTCGCTGGCCCACGTGGACTGTTTGACCCCCTACCAAGCGGGCTCCCGCTTGGAGATTGATGAGGCGACGCGGCGGAGTTTGGAACTATCGCAAACCCTTCGCGACGGCAGTCGGGCGGGGTCGCTACTGGGCGTGATGGACCGCACGGTGACATCCACCGGCGCGCGGCTGTTAGGGGAGTGGCTGGCCAGTCCACTAACGGACACACGATCGATTGACGCCCGACTGGATGCGGTGGCCGAATTTCACGCAGCCCCGCAGCAGACCCAGCAGCTCCGCGAGGGTCTCGCCTCCACGTATGACATGCAGCGGCTGCTGGCCCGCGTGACGACCGGCCGGGCCACACCCCGCGACCTGAGTTTTGTCGCACGTACACTTAGCTGCCTGCCCCAGGTAAAGGCCCAACTGGCGGGGTGCCACGCTGCGCGATTGCGTCAGTTGGAGTCCCAGATTGACCTGTGCCCCGACGTGCGGAGTCAGCTGGAGGCCGCCTTAGTGGAGGACTGCCCCCTGACCAGTCGTGACGGAGGTTTTATCCGGCCGGGGTTCCGTGAAGAGCTCGACCAGCAGCGGGAACTGCTGCAGGGCGGCAAGCAGTGGATGGCCCAGTACCAGGCCCGAGCCACGGAGCAGACGGGCATTCCCAGCATGAAGATCGGCTTCAACAAGGTTTTTGGGTATTACCTGGAAGTGACCCATGCCCATCGCGACAAGGTACCGCCGGAATTTATTCGCAAACAAACCCTAAAAAACGCCGAGCGTTACATCACTCCGGAGTTGAAGGAATACGAAGAAAAGGTCCTCCTGGCGGAGGAGCGGTGTCTGGACCTTGAGCTGGAGATGTTTGCCGAGCTCCGCGAGCTAGTCGCCGCCGCGGCCCCCCGCTTACAGCAAACGGCCCACGCCCTGGCAGAAATTGATGTCCTGGCGGCCCTGGCCGAACTGGCCCGCGCCCGCAACTACGTGCGGCCGCAAATTGTTAACGAGCCGATCCTAGAAATCGTGGACGGCCGGCACCCGGTGCTGGATATTACGGAGAGCGAGGGAACGTTTGTACCCAATGGGGTAAGTTGCGAGGCGCAAGTTGCGAGTTACGAGCCAAGCCAAGAAGCACCCAACTCGCGCCCCGCAACGCGCGCCTCGCAACTCCTCATCACCGGCCCCAATATGGCTGGCAAGAGCACCTACATTCGTCAGGTGGCGCTGATCACGTTGCTGGGGCAGATGGGTAGTTTTGTACCGGCCCGTGAGGCCACGATCGGCATTGCCGATCGGATCTTTGCCCGGGTCGGTGCCAGCGATGATTTGGCGCGGGGGCGGAGTACCTTTATGGTCGAGATGACCGAAGCGGCGCGGATTTTGAACACGGCCACCGAGCGGAGCTTGGTCATCTTGGACGAGATTGGCCGCGGCACCAGCACTTATGATGGACTGTCGTTGGCCTGGGCGATCGTGGAGTATCTGCACACCGAGATTGGTTGCCGCACGCTGTTTGCGACGCACTACCACGAGCTGACCCGCCTGGAGGAGAGTTTGCCCGGGGTTGCCAATCGGAATGTGGCGGTCCAGGAATGGGAAAACCAGGTGGTGTTTTTACATAAAATCGTCCCTGGCTCCGCGGACAAGAGTTATGGCATTCACGTGGCCCAGTTGGCCGGCGTGCCAGCGGCCGTGAGTCAACGGGCGGAGGAGATTTTGGCCCAGCTAGAACAGGATAATGGCCAAGACGCTGCACACGACAAGAAAGACGGAGACTTGGAGGATCCGGCGGAACGCCGCGTGGACCCACCCCAGCAGTCCGCGAAGCGGCCCCAGCAGTCGCTACAAATGACGCTATTCGAAACGGCCGAACACCCACTGCTGGATACGATCCGCGGCACCAAACTCAATGATCTGACACCCCTGGAGGTGCAGCAACTGGTACAAAGCTGGCAGGCCGAACTGGCGGATCCGGCAGCAGCAGGCCACGGTCGCCCACGTTAGTTAATGATCTGCACTTTCTGAGATAGCGGCTGGAAGCCGCCATCTCAGAAAGGAAAAAGGGAGCGTTTACAGCAAATTTCGAAAATGCGTGGTTGTGTCGCCGCACCGCTTGGCTCCCCTCGGTTTGCGCGGGGGCGACAACTTCACGATCCACTTTTGTTCAGATCAATTTACTTCTGCTGGGACGGCCTCCGGCCGTTCTTGCAGAAACTGCAGTCAACGATGCGCTTTGACGAAAAACATCTCGTTGTCGGTCCTAGCAACCACAGCTTCACCAATTTGTACATTGATGTTCTCCAGCACAAGTGTGGTGTCGCCGGCGAAAAACTAGTTTTTGTCACCTTGGATGATGCGCCCAACACGTGGTTGACCGACAATCCGGACGTAGCGATCGTGCGTTTGTCCGACTG
>CAMYJY010000002.1:10691-64162 GCA_947258835.1 uncultured Pirellulales bacterium | reverse complement strand
ATCTGCAGACAACCTCTGGCGGCAGAGCCTGCCCCCGGCTTGATCGGGGGCCGCCCAGGTAGGCTTCGCCAACCTGGGCTACCCTCACCCAAACAAGCCCGCGGATGGCAGCAAACGCTTCGTTGTTTCATTCCTTCGTGCTCTTCTTTTCTTCGTGGTTTATTCTTGACGCTAGCACCCCGCAGAGGCAGGCACATACCTTCCGAGCGGTAGCTCACTCTTGGGTGGGCAGTCATTCCCGCGCAGGCGGGAATCCAGTAGCAGTGCAAGTTGTCTAGATTCCCGCTTGCGCGGGAATGACGCAGGAGAGCGGTGGAACACCCACTACCTCCTGTGCTGCGCACACCGACACGTGTCCGGCCATGTCTTGCTCGTTGGTCACGCCCCTCACGGACAAGTGTCGGTGCCACCCACAATTGAAGGATGGCACCCAACGCTTCGTTGTTTCATTCCTTCGTGCTCTTCTTTTCTTCGTGGTTTATTCTTGACGCTAGCACCCCGCAGAGGCAGGCATATACCTTCCGAGCGGTAGCTCACTCTTGGGTTGTCGGGCTGCCGGGGAAAAAATCCGGGATGCTCTTGTGGCTGGGAAAATGCGTTTCTATACTTCCCGCCCTGATACGGCGCCGCGGCCAGGCCACTTGCCGGAAAGGCTCCCGCCAGTCGCCTGCCACACCGAGGTCCGCACCGCAGGAAAAAACCAACTCTTGCCCGAGGAGTACCCGATGCCAGTCCGCATCGCGATGATGTTGCTTGCTTCCTGTCCGCTGCTTCCGCATGCCTGCGGGCAGGGATTCAACCCCGGACCTGCCGGTTGGCGGCCACCCGGCGCGTCCTCTCCGAATACAGCCACCGGCAACCAAAACTTGGCGCCCGCCCCGACCGCGGCGCCCGCCGCCCCTCCCGCCAACCCGCTGCCTGCCCGCCCCACCGCTACGCGGGCCCCCGTCTCCAAAGGAAGCGGGACCTTACCCAACGATCACGGCCAGGTTTGGCGAGAATACGACATTAGCTCCTACACTCTGCGTGCGCAAAACGCGGTCCAGCCTGAGCAAGCCATTGTGGATTGGATCTTACGCGAGACCGGCTATGAGGCATGGCATAGCACACCCGTTGGTCTGTTGAGCGCCGACCGTCACAAGCTGCGCGTCTACCATACGCCGCAAATGCAATCGGTCGTGGCGGACATCACCGACAGGTTCGTCAATAGCCAGGCCGAAAACCAAGGGTTCGGCCTCCGCATCATCACCGTCCGCAATCCCAACTGGCGCGCCCGCGCACTGCCCTTGATGAAGGCCTTGCCGGTCCAGTCGCCGGGTGTCCAAGGCTGGATGTTGGCCAAAGAGGACGCGGCCCTGCTGATGTCCGAACTTCGCCGCCGTACGGACTATCGTGAACACAATCCACCCCATCAAATGGTTCGCAATGGCCAAAACCTGGTTGTCTCGTCCATGCGCGATCGCCCGTACACCAAAGGCATTATCCGCACGCAGCAAACCTGGCCCGGCTATCAACCCGAGCTGGGGCAACTCGAAGAGGGTTTTAACCTGGAGTTCAGCCCCCTGTTATCGCTGGATACCAAAACAGTCGATGCCGTCATTAAGTTACGCCTGGCTCAAGTGGAGAAGATGCTCTCCGTGAAGCTGGAGGTTCCCTCCCCGATCGCCCCCAACCAACGGGCCGTCTGTCAGGTACCCCAAATGACGATGGTTCAGCTCCACGAACGATTCCGTTGGCCCACCAATCAGGTGCTCCTCTTAAGCACCGGCGTGGTGGCCACCCCGGGCCCCAAGAAACCCAATCTGCTCACCGACGCCCTCCCCCTGCCGCTGTCCTCGGCAGCACCACGGGCCGACGCCTTGCTGTTTGTCGAGCACAAGGGCCCCGTGGCGGCGGCCCCAGCTGGGGGTAGAAATTTGCCCCGCGCGGCGACACGCACAAATCAGACCTTTCATGGCAGGTATTGAGGCCCAAGGCCTCAGGCTCTAGACTCGTCATAGGCCTACCCTCCTTGGCATTTGGGTCCCATTCGGTAGCGACCCTTCACTCCCCTGATCTGCCGCCATGACCGCATCCGCATACTCGTCGCTGGACCCTCCCTCTCGTCGCGTGGCCATTACCGGGCTGGGGGTTATCTGCCCGCTGGGCAATTCCGTGGACGAGCTATGGCAGGCAGTGACGGCTGGCCGCAGCGGCGTGGACTCCCTGTCCCTGCTGCCGGCACTGTCGGGCCATGTTGTTTTCGGTGGAGAGGCTACGGCGTTTACCGGGGGAATCGAGAATTTTGGCCCCCTCGGCAAGGAGCGCAAGAAGGCCATTCGCAAGGCTTTGAAGGTGATGTGCCGCGAAACCATGATGGCCGTGGCCGCTGCCCAGCATGCGGTGGCCGATGCCGGTTTTGGTGAACAACCCCTGGAACCCGACCGCTCGGGAGTCGTTTTTGGTAGCGACTACATGCTCAGTCCACCCGCGGACTTCATCGACGGCATGGTCACCTGCGATGCCAACTCGGGAAAACTAGATTACCCCCGCTGGGGAACCGATGGCCTGCGCGAAATGAATCCCCTGTGGATGCTCAAGTTCCTGCCCAACATGCCGGGCAGCCATATCGCCATCTTGAATGACCTCCGGGGGCCCAATAATTCGCTCACGCTCCGTGAAGTTTCAGGGCTGATGGCGATCCGCGAGGCAGCGCAATCGATCGAGCGAGGCCATGCCGATCGCATGCTCGCAGGTGCCACGGGAACCAGGATCCATCCTTTCAAAACCCTGCACGCCATCCAGCAAGAGCAGCTGGCCGCGGCCCACCTGCCCCCGGCTGAAGCCTCTCGGCCTTTTGATGCAGCGCGCACCGGCATGGTCGTGGGCGAGGGTGCCGGGGCCATCCTCCTTGAGGAATTGGAATCCGCCAGACAGCGGGGCGCCACCATCTATGGCGAGGTGCTGGGAACGGGCAGTTCCTCTGTCACGGACGCCCAGGGGCAACGACAACCCACGACAGCTCTCACCGTGGCCGCAGGGCGGGCGCTAACGGAATCTGGCCTGTGCCCTTCCCGGTTGGGCCATATCAACGCCCATGGACTGGGCACCCCCGCCAGCGACCGGGCGGAAGCAGCCGCCTTGCAGCAGGTGCTGGGCGAACACAGCCAGACAATTCCCTTGGTGGCCGCCAAGAGCTACTTCGGCAATCTGGGCGCGGGTAGTGGGATGGTTGAATTCGTGGCTAGCCTGAAGTCACTGCAAGCGGGTGCATTGTTCCGGACACTCAACTACACAACTCCCGACCCGGCCGCCCCCCCCCTGGCGGTGAACACCGCGACAGCACCGGGC
Source organism: uncultured Pirellulales bacterium (assembly GCA_947258835.1). Taxonomy (GTDB): domain Bacteria; phylum Planctomycetota; class Planctomycetia; order Pirellulales; family Lacipirellulaceae; genus Bythopirellula. Next base: position 60,832 of record CAMYJY010000002.1, on the reverse strand, counting down.
GACAGCTTCTTGAAGCTCAGTATCACGCCGCAGGCCCAAGCTGCAGCCGTGGTTGTCGCCCGCGTTTCCGACTAGTTGGCAGGCGACCTGCTCACAGCCGCCGACCAGGCCAGCTGCAGGACCTGCTAGCTGCAACGGCACTTTTTATCCTTAGCCGATGGGCGATAGCCCCGGTTCTTGTGCGTCTCACGGAACCGGGGCTATCGCCCATCGGCTAGGGCTCTTTCTCCAAATTCCGGCGATTTCACACCACTCGCTGGAGAAATCTGATATTCGCAGCCAGACGGTAGCGAAGTTTGTACAAGCCCGTTCCGGCACCCGCTCGCAGAATCAAACCGGGCCGTGACTTGACATGCCATTTTCGGGCTAGTAAGCTGACCAGCTTGCGAACTGCTTGTAAGTTGGCTCGCTACAAGGAGTTTCGTCCAGTCCCGGAACCGCACCGGAGGCATCCAGCGGCCGGGAAAGATGGCAGCACGGCACGTTTTGGGACGTGCAGCAAGAGCCGATGGGACGTGCAGTAAAACAATTCGAACAACTTGGTTGCCCTACGGCGGGCGAAATACGCCGCGCGAGAACAACATGAACGCCACCGAAGTGCTACGCATCGTCGATGCCATCCATCGCGACAAAAACATCGAACAGGAAATCGTGTTCGAGGGAATTGAGGCTGCGCTCGTATCCGCTGCTAAGAAACACTACGGTGAAGAGTCCGACATCGTCGTGGAGATCGACCGGAAAACGGGGGAGATTTCGGCCACCTGTGATGGCGAGGTTTTAGATTCCGAAGAAACAGTGGGCCGCATTGGGGCTCAAACAGCCAAGCAGGTGATGATTCAAAAAATTCGCGAAGCCGAGCGGGATGCCCTCTACGAGGAGTACACGGAGCTGGTTGGCGAAATGGTGAGCGGCGTCGTACAGCGTTATGAAGGGGGCGCGGCCACGGTGGCCCTCAGCAACGTGGAAGCTATTTTACCGCGCAGTGAACAAATTCCCGGCGAATCGCACCACGTCAACGAGCGCGTACGGGGCACGGTGTTTGAGGTGCGCAAAGCGGGTAGCCGTGTGAAGGTCATTCTGAGCCGCGCCCGCCCGCAGCTGGTGCAGCGGCTGTTTGAACAAGAAATCCCTGAAATTGTGGACGGCATCATCGAAGTTCGTTCGATGTCACGGGAGCCCGGTTATCGGTCGAAGGTAGCGGTGAGTAGTTCGGACCAGCGCGTCGATTGCGTGGGTGCTTGCGTCGGTGTGCGGGGAAACCGCATCAAGAATATTGTCGACGAACTCGGTGGTGAACGGATTGATATTGTCCGCTGGGACGACAACCTGGAGGTGCTAATTCCCAATGCCCTGCAGCCGGCCGAGGTCGAGCAGGTGATTCTCTGCAAGATGCTGGGACGAGCGATTGTCTTGGTGCGGGAAGACCAGCTCTCACTAGCGATCGGGCGACGTGGTCAAAATGTCCGGTTGGCCAGCAAGCTGTCTGGCTGGGACATTGAGATCATGACCCAGGAAGAATTGGCGGAGTCGATTGACCGCGCCGTGCAAGGCTTTAGCGCCTTGGAGGGCGTCGCTGTGGAGCTGGCGGAACGGCTGGTGGAAGAGGGTTTCCTGAGTTACGACGACCTCTCGGTCATTGAGCCAGATGCTCTCATGGAAATGGGCAAACTTTCGGCAGCAGAAGTCGACGCCATTGTGGAACAAGCCGAGTTCAAAGCCGAAGAAGCAGAGAAAGCTGCCACCGCAGCACGGCTGCGCAAACGCGAAGCCGAGCGGCAAGCAGTGCAGCAGGAAAAGCGGCAGGCCGCTGCGGACGCCGCTGCCGAGAAAGTGGCAGCCCCCGAGCCGGCGGCCACGGCAGACCCGGACCCCGCAGACCCAGACGCCGCAGAGGTCGCTGGCAGTGAGTCCGCGGCCACGGAGGCTCCCGCAGCAGAAGCAGCAACGACTGAAACGCAGCCAACCGACGAGCAAGAGGCGGACCGCTCTGCCACGGGCTCTGAGCCCGCATCTTAACTGCATTTTATTCGGAGTTTGTTTGAGCACTCGTGGAGGATGATCGTAATGGTTTCCTAAAGAAAGTCAGTAGTTTTAATCAACGCGAGCCGATCGTTTCCCCGCACCCTTGCCCGTTCCTCCTGGGAACACCAGCAGCGGTGCCCACAAACGGCCACTCGCCCGGAGAATTCAAGTTGGCAGTTCGTATATACTCCTTGGCAAAGGAACTAAAAGTTGACAGCAAAGAGCTGGTCGATATCTGCACTAAAGTAGGTATTCGAGGCAAGGGCTCTGCGCTGGCAAGTCTCAACGAAGAAGAAGTCGCCAAACTGCGCGAGCACTTCAGCAAGCCGTCGGGATCCGCCGGCCCGGCTGCTTCATCGCCTGCCGCCGCCCCGACCCCGGAACGCCCGAGCGAAGCGGCACGCACTGGCAAAATGCCGGTCATCAGTGCTGCCCGACCGGCCTCTCCCTTGGCCGCCATCCGCCAGGCGCGACTGGAATCCCAGGTCAAGTCGGAGCCAGTCGCCAAGACCTCCGACAGCCCACCTGCTCCCACAAAAACGGCCGACGAAGACGTAGCCCAGGGCGACGCGGCGGAGGGCCCCCGTTCGCCTGGCCCCTTGGCCGGTGTCATGCGGCGCGAGGAGTATGTGGGACCCGGCCATGCCACCGGGAAATTGCCCACGCTGGATAGCGGGCGTTCTGCGGGAAAAAGTTCCAAGCCTGCTGCCACGGGCAATGTTCCTCGCACACGCCCAGCCGTGAAGCTGGCCCCGATTCCGGCCGCGGATCAGCCAGAAATCTCACCGGCGGCAAAAACATCGGAAGAACCGACTCAAAAGCCCGACATGAGGCTGCCAGCGGACGCCCTCCGCGCGGGCAAGGCCGATTCTAAACCGTTGACGGCCCATCTGCGGAAGCACGAGGAATCGCTCGAAAAAGCCAAACGTCCGCCCGAAGCGCCCCCAGAATCCGAGGGTCGCGGCCGCGGAAAACGCCACAAAGGCAAGCCGGGGGATTCCACCGGAGATCCGATGTTGGGTGGGCGCGAGCAACGCCAGCTCAGCCGCCAGCGCCAATCCCGGCGGAGCACGGGCGATCATTTCAGCCGTCGCCGCACGTTTCGCCGTACCAAAAAGTCCGGCGTCAGCACGGCCGCGCCGCGCAAAGAGAAGGTTGCGCTGCAGCTGCCCTGCTCCATCCGCGAATTCTCCGCGGCCACCGGTGTCCCTGCCAACGAAATCTTACGGATTTTGATGCAGGAGGGCGTGATGACCACGATCACCGCCCAAATGGATCCAGAACTCACCCAATTTGTAGCGGCGGAGTTGGGTGTTGACATTGAGTTCAAAGCAGCCGTCAGCAAAGAAGATGAATTGCTGTTGGGGATTCAAGAGCTGGAGGACGCCCCAGCGGATCTGGTACCGCGACCACCGGTCGTCACTTTCCTGGGGCACGTCGATCACGGCAAAACCTCACTGCTGGATTCCATCATTGGCATCGATGTGGTAAGCGGCGAAAGTGGCGGCATCACGCAACACATCCGCGCCTACACCATCGACAAGGACGGTCGACAGCTGTCTTTCGTCGATACCCCGGGCCACGAAGCATTCACGGAAATGCGTGCGCGGGGAGCCACCGTCACGGACATTGCCGTGTTGGTGGTTGCTGCCGACGACGGGGTGATGCCGCAAACGGAAGAGGCCATCAGCCACGCGCGGGCTGCCGAAGTGCCCATCGTGGTGGCACTCAACAAGATTGACTTGCCCGGAGTCGACATCAATCGCGTGATGCAGGACCTGTCGGTCAACGAATTGCTTCCCAGTGAATGGGGCGGCGATGTGGAGGTGGTGCAAACCAGCGCCACGACCGGCGCAGGCCTGGACGAGTTGCTGGAAACGGTGCTCACCGTCGCCGAACTGCATGAATACCAGGCCAATCCCGGCCGGGCTGCCACGGGAACCTGCCTGGAGGCGCAGCAAGAAACGGGCCGCGGCGTGGTGGCCAAAGTGATCGTGCAAAAAGGTACGCTGCGTGTGGGCGATGTGGTGGTGTGCGGCCAGGCCTACGGTAAAGTCAAAGCCATGTACGACACCCTCCACCCCCAGGTACGGGTCGAGCAAGCCGGACCCAGTATTCCCATCAACATTACGGGATTCGACATTGCCCCGGCGGCAGGCGAGCATTTTTATGTCCTCGACGACATTGCCGATGCCCGCGCGATCGCGGAAAATCGCGCCGAGTCGGAGCGATCTTCCACGTTGGGCTCGGGAATCCAGCACGTCACCTTGGAAAATCTCTTCGATCGCTTGGAGGGCGACGGCGGCGTCCAAACGCTCAATCTCATCCTCCGTGCCGATGTCCGCGGATCCATCGAGGCTTTGCAAAAAGAGCTGGAAAAGCTGGACCATCCCGAGGTGAAAATCAAGCTCTTGCAAGCCTCCGTCGGTGGTGTTTCGGAAGCCGACGTGACACTGGCCGATGCCTCCGATGCAATCATCATTGGCTTCAACGTCGTGGCGGATGAATCGGCACGCATCTTGGCCGAACAAAGAGGCGTGCAGATCAAGCGGTACCAAGTCATCTACAAAATCACCGAAGACCTCAAAGCCGCTTTGGAGGGTTTGCTGAAACCGGAAGAGCGGGAGGTCGATCTGGGTCGTGCGTTGGTCCAACAGACGTTCAAAATCAGCCGCGTGGGAGTGATTGCCGGCTGCCGTGTGTTGGCGGGCACCGTCGAGCGGAACAGCCGGGCGCGCGTCATCCGCGAGAGCACGATTATCGGCGATTATCCCATCGACACACTCCGCCGCGAGAAAGACGATGCCAAAGAAGTGCGTGAAGGCATGGAGTGTGGCATCAAACTGGCGGGTTTCAATGACATCAAGGAAGGTGATTTGATGGAGGTCTACCGCATCGAAGAAATTGGTCGCAGCTTTGACGAATCCAACAACTGAGCCCGGCCGTGCCGTATCGATCCTCCCACCAGATTCCATGTGACAGTCCCACGCCTGCAGCGACGAGCCCGTCCGAGATGCGCCGCGGACGGGTCCACGCACGGCAAAGTGCCCTAATTTTTTGAGCGGCAACATGACTTCTCGACGTGTCTTAAAAGCAGCGGAAGCAATTCGCGAAGTGGTCAGCATGGCCATCCTGGCCGACTTGAAAGACCCCCGCATCGAGGGTGTCACCGTGACCTATGTGGAGGTCACCCCCGACATGCGCCATTCCAAGGTGCATGTCTCGATCATGGGAGACGACACGGCACAAAAACTGTGCCTCCAGGGCCTGAACAGTTCGGCAGGCTACCTGCAGCAGAAAATATCCAAACGGATCGACACGCGCTACACGCCGAGAATTCGTTTTGAACTGGATCTGGGTGTGAAAAAGTCGATTGCAATTGCCAAGGTGCTGGACGAAGTCCTCCCCGCAGCGACGGAAGCACCGCCAGCCACAACGCCCCTGGAAAATACCATCTTGGATGATGCGTCGCCTCCTCCCGAAGTGCCCGATCCGAACTAAGCGGCAAACGCGTTTCCCCAGCATTTTTCATCCACTGTTTATGTAGAGACTTCCGACGATGGCAAGTAATAACCGCGCGACCATGATCGCCAAGGTTCTCAAGATTCTGAAACGGCACTACCAACCCGTGAAGGCGCAGCCGGAGCATTCGCTCCTAGAGCACCTGCTCTTTGCTTGCTGCCTGGAAAATTCACTGCTTGGCCCGAGCACGGAAGTCTTTGAGGTCTTAACGAAAGACTATTTTGACTGGAATGAAGTGCGGGTTTCATCGATCCGCGAACTGACCCTGGTCATGAAACCCCTCAATGACCCGTCCGAGTCGGCGGTGCGCTTAAAGCGCGTCTTGCAAAGTGTTTTTGAAACGCATTACACGTTTGACCTGGAACCGATGAAAAAGCAAAACATCGGTCAAACCGTCAAAACCATCGAAAAATACAACGGCTCCACCCCCTTTATCGTGTCGTATGTGACACAAAATGCCCTCGGCGGTCATGCCATCCCCGTCAATGGGGGCCTGCTGGAATCCATGCGTGTGGTGGGCGTGATTTCCGATAATGAGTTCGCCAAGGGCAGCGTCCCGGGGCTGGAGCGTGCCGTCCCCAAGAGCAAGGGCGTGGAAACCAGTACGCTATTGCATCAGCTGGGCGTGGAACTGCGGCGGAGCCCCTACGGTCCCAAGATTCGCAAGTTGCTCCTGGAAATCAATCCCGACTGCAAAGACCGCCTCCCGAAAAGACCGGCCAAAAAGGCGCCTCGGCCGGCTCCGGCCACTGCCGCGAAGTCGACCACCACCAAATCTGCCGGCACCGCCAAATCTGCCGGCACCGCCAAGTCAAGCACGACCGCCAAGTCGACCACGACCGCGAAGTCATCCACGGCCACCAAGTCGGCCAAACCGCCAGCTGCCGCGGCCGCTTCCCCGGACAAGAAAAAGCCCGTCCAGAAGAAAGCGCCGCCCAAGGCCCCGACCAAGAAAAAGGCCTCGCCGAAGAAGAAATCCCCGCCTAAGAAAAAGACTCCCGCCAAGAAAAAATCGGCTCCGCAGAAAACGGCGTCGAAGAGCCCCACCAAGAAGAAGACCCCCAAGAAAAAAACCAAGGTCGTAAAAAAGAAGGCACCCGCCAAGAAAAAAGCGACCACCAAAAAGAAGGCCTCCCAGCGGAAACCCAAGTAACTCAGGAAAATTGCAGTCGTATGGCAGGACACTCGCATTGGGCCGGCATCAAGCACAAAAAGGCCCTCATCGACAACAAACGAGGCAAGGTCTGGAGCAAACTCTCACGGGCCATCATCGTCGCCGCCAAAACAGGTGGTGGCGATCCGGATACCAATCTCCGCTTGCGGTATGCCATCCAAGATGCCAAAGACGTGAGCATGCCGAAGGACAATATCGAACGGGCCATCAAGAAGGGCACCGGCGAGCTGGAAGGCGGCAATCTGGATGAGGTGTTGTATGAGGGCTATGGTCCGGGCGGGGTGGCGGTGCTGTGCGAAATCCTCACCGACAACCGCAATCGCACCGCCCCCGAAGTCAAAAAAATCTTCGAGCTGGCAGGTGGCAAGCTCGGCGCCACCGGCTGCGTGGCTTGGATGTTTGAGCGAAAAGGCATCGTCATCATCGATGCGGCACAAACGGATGAAGAACAACTCCTCGAACTGGCCCTGGAGGCCGGCGCGGAAGACGTGAAAACGGTGGACGATAAGTTCGAAGTTATCAGCGACCCCGATAATTTTGCCGCCGTGCAAGAGGCCCTGGCGGCAGCCGGCATCCCCCACGAGGCCTGCGAACTGAGCCGGATCCCCAACGACACGATTGACCTCGACGCAGAAACGGCCCGCAAAGTCCTGCAGCTGATGGATCAGCTCGACGACCATGACGACGTCCAAAAAGTGGCCGCCAACTTCAACATCCCGGAGCAGGCCCTGGCCGAGCTGGAGCGTAACTAACCGCGGTGGTCAGCCCGCTCGGTGGTCAGCCCGGGTGGTCAGCCCGTACGTCCCGCCCACCGATCAAGTTCCGCCAGCTGCTGCGGGTTCAGTTCGACCGCCGTGCCCAACTGGCTGACCAGCAAGGTGATCTTGGCCGCATTCTCCAGCACCTCCAGACGATCAAAGGCCTCCAGCAGGGTGCTGCCCACCGTCAGTACCCCATGATTTTTCATGAGGACGCAGCACGTACTCCCCACCAGCGCACTGGCCACCGCCTCCGCTAACTCCGCGGTGCCGGTGAGGGCATACGGGGCCACGGCCGGTTCGCCCAGGATGGCGTAGGACTCTGCAATGAGACGCACATTCAGTTGCCTGTCGACTGCGGTGAAGGCACTGGCCACCGGCGGGTGGGCATGGACAATCGCCCGCACATCCGGACGACGCCGATAGATTTCCAAGTGCAGCGGAGTCTCGCCGCTGAATCTAATACACGTCGCTAAATCGTCTGGTGTTGCAAGCCCTCCCGGCCGCTGGATACCCTCAGTAAGACTCTGGGAGCGGCTTGTATGCTGGGGGGTACGATTGGCTCCGTCCAGCCCCATCTCGACGATCTGCTCGGCAGTCATCCGCCCCTTATCGGTGGCCGACGGGGTTACCAACAGCAGGTCATCGCCAATCCGTAGCGAAACATTGCCTCCGGAGGTGGTCGTCAGCCCCTGCCGGTAGAGGCGGTTCATGCAGTCGGCCACGGCCTGTTTCTGTTCCAACATGGTCAGCTTCCCGTCGCGTTGCTATCTGGAAATAGTCCTGGTATAACCCGATTTCCCCCGAAAAGGAACAACCGGATGTTGGAAACCGTACGCTGGATGACTGCCGAGGGAAACATCTTGGCCGGCTGTGAAGACAGCCACCAACGACTCCCCGGCAAGCTGCGGATCATCGATCAGACCAAGCTGCCGCGGGAGCTGGTGTATTTGGAATTCGATACGATCGATCCGCTGGTGGCGGCCATCCGGCGGCTGGCCGTCCGCGGCGCGCCCGCCATCGGCTGTGCGGCCGCCTTGGGACTAGCGGCCTGCGCCCAACATCTCGAGCCAGCCAATTTCTCAACCGGTGTGCAGCAACTCGCGGATCAGCTGGCGGCCTCCCGGCCAACGGCAGTCAATCTATTTTGGGCGCTGGACCGTTGCCGTCAGGCCCACAACATCGACGAATTACTCCACACGGCCTTGGGTATTCTGGAGGAAGATATCCGCCGGTGTCAGGCCATCGGCGCGCACGGCAAGTCACTGATGGAAGAGGGGATGGGCATCCTCACCCACTGCAATGCCGGCGCGCTGGCTACGGGGGATTATGGCACCGCGCTGGCCCCCCTGTATGCCGCGCATGCCGAAGGGCGAAAGTTTACGGTGTATTCCGATGAGACACGTCCCTTGCTGCAGGGCTCACGGCTGACGGCCTGGGAGCTGCATCGCGCGGGGATTGATGTGGTCACGATGTGCGACAACATGGCCGCAAGTCAGATGCAAGCGGGGAAGATCGACCTGGTCCTGGTCGGTTCCGATCGGATTGCGGCCAACGGCGACGTGGCCAACAAAATCGGCACCTACGGTTTGGCCGTGCTAGCCCGCCACCATGACATTCCGTTTTATGTGGCCGCGCCAACCTCCACCATCGACGCCACGCTGGCGGATGGAAGCCTGATTCCCATCGAGCAGCGGGACCCGGCCGAAGTGGGGGCGGCGGAGGGCGTGCGGGTCTATAACCCGGCCTTCGATGTCACGCCGCACGAGCTGGTAACCGGCATCATCACCGAAAAAGGGAAACAGCATCCACCGTACGGCTTTGGATGAAGCCCACGGTTTCCCCAGGGTGGCACATCCCGCTCAGTCCTTCCCATAGTGCTCCACGTGGGGCCAGTACTCCTGAAAATCAAACGCCGGGCTGTTATCCAAATCGTGGCACTGCATACACATCTTGACCACCACGCCCTCTTCAAAAACCTGCCCCTCCTGATTGCCTTCGTTCTCCACAATCTGCAGCCGCATCCGAGCCCGCAAGCGTTCCAACTCGGCCTCATCCGCGTCCACCTCTCCGGATTCCGCCGCCACATGCGTTTTGCCGGGGCCGTGGCAGTTCTCGCAGCCGTTGTTCATGAGATGGGGGGTTTTTTCGAGACTTAAATAACCCGAGTTGTAGGGAAAATACTTCTGTGGCTCCCAGCCCACCACATGGCAACTCAAACACTCGGGATCATAATGCCGGGGTGGGTCCAGTTCGACCAGCGACCCCATGGCGTGGGCATGCGATGTGTTTTCAAACACCTCGGCGGCCTCGGTATGGCAGTCCGCACAGACGGCCGAACCGACAAACTCGTCGGTGGGATGCGCCACGCCGGTAATTCCCAATCCCTCCAAACCTGTATCTTGCAGCTCATCCTGATAGGCCACCAACATCCGCTGCATCGCCTCGGAATCTTCAAAACGGTGGTCGAGCGGCACCCGCTGCATACGATAAGGTTCCGCTGCATCCGGATAGATCCCCAACACCATGACATACATTCCCTTGTGCCCGACTTCAATCAGTGGGGTATTGTCAGTGCCCTCAATCCGTTCCATGCGATGGGGAGGCTCCTCCGCGCCGCCCGCAGTGGCTACCAACTGGAATTGAGGAAATTTCCTGGCCAACTGGCGGGCCTCCTCGGGTTCACCATGCACCAGCAAGATGGACAGATCGCAGTTCTCACCGGCCAGCTGAGGCACGACCTCTCGCAGCGCTTGCTCGGGGTCCACCCACAGGACATCCGACGCGTTCCGTAAGGCCCCGGCATGCCGCTGGCCTAATACTGACGTCACCCCGATTCGCTGGCCAGCCTGCTCGATCACACGGTATTTTCGAGAAAAGCCACTGTCAAAATCAAACACGGCTACGTTCGCCGATACCAAGGGATTTTTTCCGAGCTCGAGATTCGCCAGCGCGTAAATCACCGCGTCGGTGCTTAATTGGAGTTCACGGGCCCCAAAGCCCACCGCCGGATACCCCATCTCCAACAACGATTTCAGGGCAAAACGGTACTTCATCTCTGCTTGCGGACCAACACGACGGACCAACCCCCCCAGATCCAGCGGTACCAGCGGCCAGCCCCGCTCCTGCAGCTGTCGCAACAAGGTATGACGCCGCTTGAGACCCCCTTTTTGATTATCCAAGCCGGCACAACCACACGGCTCGACATAGCCATCCATCTCCCCAGAAAATACAAGTGCCAACTGCGGCCGCGGCCAATCTGAAAAAATCTCGCCATTCCGCAACACCGCATCAGCAATTTCGGCCTGGCGGGTGGGAAATTTTTTCCCGCCGGCCGCCTCACCAGCAGGTAGCCGGATGGGCGACAAGCCCAGCCATAAGAAGGCGGCAGCAACGGCAACCACGGCAGCGACGGGCCCTCGCCGTCGCGCCGGCAGTGCTCGTCTCCAGATAGTAAAACCCGCTCGCATTGGCATACTTAGCTCGCGATCAAACAGATGACTTTAATGCACGTTCCACAACGTTTTGGTACTGCCATCCCTCCCGGCCGCTGGACACCTCCAGTTTCGTTCCGGATTAGGCTCGTGCTGCACGTTCCACAACCGTGGGGTACTGCCATCCCTCCCGGCCGCTGGACACCTCCGGCATTCCCTCCGCAGCTGCAATCCTGCTTAGGGAGGGGGAGTGCTGGAACGGGCTTGTTGAAATGAGTGTAGTCCAAGTCGGCGACCCGCCTGGACGGTGCGGCTGCCAGAGGTTGTTTGCAGATGTTGTCGAACCTCTTGTGACTGCGTCCCATCGGTAGGGTCGTTCGAGGGGGTCAGGCACATTTTTTCGGCGATTGTGCTGGGTGTTGGAAAAAGGGCCCACCGCGCCGAAAAAATGAGCCAGACCCCGTGGCGGACTAGCGGCTGACCGAAAAGTGGACCCGCATTTTTACTTGTTGGACCTGGGGATGGTTCGTACCCAACACGATCACAGCGTCCGAGCTGGTGGGAGCGCCCATGCGCACCAGCGGTCGGGTGTGGGGGGGAATCTCCACCTCCAGCGGAACATGGAATAACGCTGCGCCCATTTTCCGGCCCGCACCCAAGCGAACTTGTAGCTCGGGCGGGTCAATACGATCCATGGAGAACTCTGTTGTCTCCGCATGTTCGCCACGAACGGCCATATTCAAGCGCACCACCTTGCCCTCGTCCGCGGCCACGGGGCCGATACGCAACAGGCCTCTCTTGGCATCCCAGCCCGGACCATACAGCGAGATCGGTCCGATCACGCGGCCAGCAATCGGTGCCGTGAATTCCTCCGCATGGGGCAAATTTGTCCGCAGCGTCAACCAACCCCGTAACGGCCCCAAGATAGCCCCCGAGCGATAGCTGGCGGTCACCTTCAGGCCATGGTTGGCTGCGGAGTCGGGAAGTTCGCTCTGCTGGGCCTCGGCAATCTGAACATCCAGCTGAGCGCTCACTCCGTCCGGGCTCACCTCCCACTCGAGTATTTCCAGCTCTTGATCGACATACGACATCAGGTGCAACTCGGCCTCCGCGGTCTCACCCGCCTGGACCGTACCAAACATTAAGCCGGCCGGTAACATCTCTGCCGGCTGCAAGACGTGCCCGTCGACTGCCAACCGCAGCGAAGATTGCAACGGATCATTGGTCGAAAATTGTGCCCCATGCCGAAAAGGTCCCGTGGATGTTTTGGCTACCCATCCCAAGGTAATCTGCGCCTGCTCCCCGGGCGGCACGGAGATGCTTTGCCCCTCCTCGACCGGCTTCCCTCCCATTTCCACCCCCGTGCATTGGCAGGTGCTGGACTCCAAACGCAACACCAGCGGCACCTGGCCCGTATTGGCCAGCTCGAAATCATGGCGCATCGACTCCCCCAGGGCCATAATCTCGAAGTCAAACATCGTCTCCGCTATCTCGAGGGTAGGCACGCCGCGGACAGGTGCCTCTGCGCTGTGGACGGGGCGGTCAGGCCCTGGAGTCACCGGCGGGCGGGTCTCAAAGTAGGCCACGCCTGCCCCCACACCGAGCCCCAGCAGTACCGAAGCAATGACCCATGCCAGAATTTTTTTCATGCGGTTCATTGTACTGCGACCAATTATTCACCGTCAAACGGCTCTCCTTGGCGTCTCCGCTCCTGCAAGGATTGGCGACAACTGGTGAAAAAATTGTGATAGTCCGGCCGCTGATAGTCGGGATAGGTCCAGTCATTTTTTTGCCACCGCTTCCCACGGAAGGTGAGGGTCACCTCCGCGTAGATCTCGTCGCCCACATAAAGTCGGTGGGCGTGATCTTTAGTCGTTGCCAAGACGAGCTTGGCCAGTGTGAGGTAGCCGGGATCCAGATTCAGCGGTCGCTGCTCCGGACAATCAATGACTGCGGCGTACTCAGCTTCCCAATCATTGGTGGTCCGCTTGACTCGCGAAATATCACCGGGATCAATCAGGTTGTGGAAAGCAAGAAACTGCTTCTTCAGCTCCGACCCCATCGTGGCCTGGTAATAGTCGGTCTCGGTAAAGTCAAAGGCCTCACTTTGGCAAAGCAACGGCCCATAGGCCGCCGCGGCACGCGCCGCCGCCCAGTCGAGGGCCTCGCCATAACGGCTGCACACGGCCATCACCAGTAAGACGGGCTGCGGTGGAACAAGAGCACCCATAATTTCACGCACCACTCAAAGTAAAAACCCTTAATCCTTGCGCAGCATTGAGCGACCAACGGGAGCGGGCCAGTTGTCTCCGAGCGGTAGCTCGCATTGGCTGGCGGCACTGCCACCCGGTAGCTCGCATCAATATGCTCTGGCAAATACGCCGCGGCGCTGGCTCGGTTGGCCCGTAAAAATGCAGCTGCCGGACTCGACGGGCGCCTCCAAGGGAACGCAGCGGGCGGTGACTTTTAGTGCCTTCAGCTGGGCTTCCATCTCGGGACCATCCACAAAATGGCAATAGGCCAATCCGCCGGGAGCGCTCTCCGCAAAATAAGCCTCAAATTCCGCCAGCGTATTGATCCGCGCGGTGGCCTGGTCCCGGGCTTGGGTGGCGCGGTCGAGCAGGGCCTGCTGGATGTCCGCCAAGGTCTGGGCCGCCTGCGCAACAAATTCACCGCGCGGCACCCCCTGCCCTTTGCCACCCACGTCCCGCCGGGCCGCAAAAACTCCGCCTGCCGCTACGTCGCGGGGGCCGATTTCCACCCGCAACGGCACTCCCCGCTTGACCCATTGCCACTTCTTTTCACCGCCGCGGAGATCACGATCGTCGATCTTGACCCGTAGGCTTTGCTCCGCATAACACTCGGCCTGCAGCTCCTGCTGCAGCGATTCGCAATAGGCCAGCACCTGGCCCCGCTCTTGATCGTTTTTATAGATCGGCAAAATCACAACCTGAGCAGGTGCCAGTGTGGGCGGTAGCACCAGACCGTCGTCGTCGCTATGCGTCATAATCAGGCCCCCCACCAGTCGCGTGGAAACGCCCCAGGAGGTGGTCCAGGCATAGACTTCGTGACCGGACCGATCCTGGAACTTAATCTCCTGGGCCTTGGCAAAATTTTGGCCCAGGAAATGCGACGTTCCCGCTTGCAGCGCCTTGCCATCCTGCATTAAGGCCTCGATGCTGTAGGTGGCCACCGCACCAGGAAACCGTTCGCTGGCCGTTTTTTCCCCACGGATGACCGGCATCGCCATCGTATTTTGGGCAAAGTCGGCATACACATCCAACATCAGACGGGTCTCGTCGCGGGCCTCCTGCTCGGTGGCGTGCACCGTATGGCCCTCCTGCCACAGAAATTCAGCCGTCCGCAAAAACATCCGGGTCCGTAATTCCCACCGCACTACGTTGGCCCACTGATTGATCAGAATGGGCAAATCCCGGTAAGACTCCAACCAGCGGGCAAACGTGGCACCGATAATCGTCTCGCTGGTAGGTCGTACAATCAGCGGCTCGTCCAGCTCGGCCGCTGGGGCCGGTCGCAGGCCACCGTCGGGATTGGGCTCCAGCCGATGGTGGGTCACCACCGCGCACTCCTTGGCAAAGCCCTCCACATGCTCGGCCTCCTTTTCCAGAAAACTCATGGGGATGAAGAGAGGAAAGTAGGCATTTTCATGCCCAGTCGCCTTAAACATCCCATCCAGGATCCGCTGCATGTTTTCCCAGATGGCATAGCCCCAGGGCTTGATCACCATGCAGCCGCGAACATCCGAGGTCTCGGCCAGGTCGGCCGCCTTGACCACCTGCTGGTACCACTCGGGGTAGTTTTCGGCGCGCGTCGGAGAAATGGCGTGTTGAGCTCGTTTTGGCATGGCGGATATTGGATCGTGGGTCGTGGATCGTAAGCCACAAATTATGACGTTCCGCGGGACATCTGGCCACTGAAAATATCGGCAGCTGGCGATAAATAAGCCGGTGGGCGATAGCCCCGGTTCCGTGAGACGCGCAGGAACCGGGGCTATCGCCCATCGGCTAAGACCCGTATAGAGGGGCTTTGGTGACCACTACGTCGCGCTGAGCCCTTCGTGGTGATAAAAAAGCTACCAAGTTCTGCCTCAGGGCGCACCGGAGGCGCCCAGCGGCCGGAAAAGATGGCAAGACCACACGGTTTGGGGGCGTGCGGTAAATCTGCTAAGATGTACGCTTTGTTTCGTAATCTTTTCCTCACCCCAGCTCAAACGCCGTCTTACCAAGCTCTGCGGCGATTGCCCGACTGCCCACCAATCATGCCCAGCAACACCCGTCGTTACGTTAGCCAACTGGCCCACAACGAATCTATCAGCCAGGTCTTTTTGGCCTCGGACAAACAGCTCCGGCCGAATCGCAACGGTAATTTGTATTTGCAGGTCGATTTGGCCGACCGTAGCGGCACGGTCAACGCCCGCATGTGGAACGCCTCGGACAACGATTACCGGGCTTTTGAAAATGGTGACTACGTGCACGTCGAGGGCGCGACCCAGCTGTTTCAGGGCAATCTCCAGCTGATTGCCAATCGCATTCGCAAGGCACGACCCGACGAAGTGGATGAGTCGGATTTTGTCACCTTGCAATCGGCAGAGGTGGATCAGATGCGTGGACGGCTGGTGGAGATTCTGGGCGGTATCCAATCCGCTCCCCTGAGCCGTCTGGCCCAGGGGTTTTTGGCCGACGAAGCCCTCCTGGCGAAGTTTTGCCAAGCACCTGCGGGCATGAAAAACCACCACGCCTACCAGGGCGGGCTGCTGGAGCATGTGCTCAGCTTGATGGAATTGGTCCTGGTGATCGCCCCCCGCTACCCGCAACTCGATCAAGACAAATTGTTGCTGGGTGCCTTGCTGCACGACCTGGCCAAAGTCGATGAGCTGGCTTATGAACGGGACATCTCTTACACGGACGAAGGCCAGTTATTGGGGCACATGGTGCTGGGCATCACGCTGTTGGACAATCTGGTCCGCACAATCGTGCAACAAGACGGCCAGCCGTTCCCGGCACGGCTGTTATTGGAACTCAAGCACCTGATCATCAGCCATCATGGACAGTACGAATATGGCAGCAGCAAGTTGCCGATGACGCTGGAAGCGGTGGCCCTGCATCACCTGGACAATCTCGACGCCAAACTGGCCAATTTTACCCAACTGATAACCGACTGCCCCAATACCGATAGCAACTGGACGCAGTATTATTCACAGTTGGGACGGAAACTGTTGAAACCGGAAAAATAGCGTGAATTCTTGGAACCCTGCCCGGCGGCAACGCACCCCGGCAACGTCGAACTCCCCAGGCTGACCGTAATCTAATGCCCGACCTCTCCGCCACCATTCTCCGTCATGTCCACAGTGCCAACTACCGGCCGGTCAAACCCAAGGTGATAGCCAAGCAATTGGGTTTGGAACAGGAAGCGCTTCCTCAGCTGAAGCGAACCATCAAACAACTGGTCCACGAGGGCCGTTTGGTCTACGGTGCTCGTCATCTGGTATGCCCCGGCACGCCGGCAGCTGCCAAACACGGACAAAAATCAGCACAGCGGGGCTCCTCCCAGCACGTAACGGGCACCTTCCGGCGGGCCCAAGCAGGTTTTGGTTTTGTGCGACCGGAAAACACGCAGGCCTCCCAGGGCCGAGATGCCGACATTTTTATTCCGGCCAACCGCGCGGGTGACGCGGCCAGCGGCGATACGGTGCGGGTGCGACTCGGTGGCAAAAAAGGTCGGCAGGGCAAGGCCGAAGGCCGGGTGATCGATGTCATCGAACGTGCCACCAATCGCTTTGTGGGAACCTACATCGTGGAAGGCGGCATGGGTTTTGTGCTCGTCGATGGCAAGGTGTTTGCCAACCCCGTATACGTCGGTGACCCCGGTGCCAAGGGCGCCCAACCGGGAGACAAAGTGGTCTTGGAAATGGTCCGCTTTCCGACCCAAATCCGTGATGGCGAAGGCGTGCTGGTGGAGATTTTAGGCCAGCGGGGCCAACCGGGCGTGGAAACGTTGTCCATCATCCACGAATTTGATCTGCCCGGAGAATTCGACGAGGCGACGCTCAACAATGCCCGCCGGCAGGCCGAAAAATTTGATGGCTCGATTGGCTCCCGCCGCCAAGATCTCACCAGCGAAACGGTGATCACCATCGACCCGGCCACCGCGAGGGATTTCGACGATGCGATCTCGCTGGAACAAACCGACCAGGGACATTGGCGGTTGGGGGTCCATATCGCGGACGTATCGCATTTCGTCCGGCCACGGTCAGCCCTCGACCGGGCGGCCCAAGATCGGGCCACCAGCGTCTACTTGCCGGACCGTGTGATCCCGATGTTGCCCGAGGTGATTTCCAATAATCTGGCCAGTCTGCAGCCGGACAAGGTCCGCTATGCCATGACCGCCCACATCGAGCTGAGCTCCACGGGCCAGCGCATTGCCACGCAAGTCACCAAAAGCGCGATCAAGAGCTGCCGCCGTTTCACCTACGAAGAGGTCGATCGGTACCTGGCCGACCCCACCGCCTGGAAAACTCAACTCACCCCCTCCGTGCACGGCTTGCTGGGCCGGATGCATGCGCTGGCCATGCTGATGCGGAAACGCCGCCTGGAGCGCGGGGCCCTGGAATTGGCCATGCCCGAGTTGACGATTGACATGAATCCGGAAGGCCAAGTCACCGGTGCCCATCTCGAGGAAAATACCGAGAGCCACCAGATCATCGAAGAGTTTATGTTGGCCGCCAACGAAGGGGTGGCGGAAATGCTGGCGGACGAGGGCCTATCTTTTCTGCGGCGGGTGCACGGCGCGCCAGACCCCCGCAAGCTGAAAGCTTTGAACACGTTTGTCAAAGAGCTGGGGCTCCAGACAGAAAGCCTGGAAAGTCGTTTTGCCTTGCAGGACTTGCTGGCCCAGGTGCAAGGAGATGCGCGCCAGCCAGCCGTGAACTACGCGGTGCTCCGCGCCATGCAGCGGGCCATCTACAGCCCCGAGGAAGAAGGACACTACGCCCTGGCCAGCCCTTGCTATTGCCATTTCACCTCCCCCATCCGCCGCTATCCGGATTTGACGATTCATCGTCTGATCGATGCGGTCAATCGCGGCCAGCCTCCCCAGCAAGACACCCATGCCCTGCTGACGCTAGGGGATCACTGCAGCCAGCGAGAAGACCGGGCCACGGCCGCCGAACGCGAACTGACCAAGGTCAAACTCCTGCTCTATTTGGAGGATAAAATTGGCACCGAGCTGGAGGGCATCGTCACGGGTGTGGAAAGTTTTGGCATGTTCGTGAGGGGAACTCAGCTACCCGCGGAAGGTTTTGTACCCATCAGCGCACTCACCGACGACAATTACAAGTACGACAAGGCAGGGCATGTCATCCAAGGTTTTCGCCACACCTACCGTCTGGGCGATGCCGTGCGGGTGGCCGTGGCGGCAGTCGACGTCGAACGTCGCGAACTGGATTTCCGCCTGCTGCAGAAGCTGGGCCAGACCAAGCCTTCCGCAACCAAACCCAAGCGGAAACGCAAACCGCCCAAGCCCTTCCAGGGTCGCCGCAAGCGGCATTAGCGCCAGCGTTTCAACCAGCACGTCGGCACACACCCAGATACGGTACGATGCCCCCCAGCCAGCCCAGCACATCACCGGCCCAAAGCGCGCAACGCGATCGCCATCTCCCCGCCGCCCGCAGCTGGAGAACTCCCGCACGGTACCTGCTCGCACTGTACCTCTGCGTATTGCTAGCACTGGTCTGCTGGTGTGCCCCCGCGGCGGGGCGCTGGCAGGCCCTGACCCTCCAGCCGGTGCCGGACACTGGACTGATCGGGTCGGTCATCCCCGCCGCCTCGAGCGTGGTCAAAGAGTTTTTGCTCTTCCTGATCCTGGCGTTCCTGTTAGGAATCTTCTGCGGTCCGGCCAAAAACCCGACCTCACGTTTGCAGATTTGGCCGCGGACTGCCCTAGCCCTCATCGCCTCCTTCCTCGTCGCCACGGCAACCCGCATCCTGCTGCACGCAGCGCCCTACACCGCACCCTCACTGCCGGCAACCCTGCTGCTAGGCACCGCGTGTTTGTGGGGCAGTTGGCTGGGCGTAACCTGGATTTCCACGCAGCACAAGGGCCGTTGGCTCCTCCAGCAGACCTTGCTAACAGCGCTGATCTTAGGTGGAGGCGTGGCAGGGTTCGCCTGGCTGGCCCTCGCGCCGGAACGGCTGGAAGTGGCCGCGGCCGAGCTCTCCACCGCGGATCGTCGCCGACTGTTCACGATGTTCCGAGAAAATGACCCCCGCAAGCTGCCGCCAGACGCAACAAGTCAGCTCACGCTGACCGAGCAGGATTGCAACCAACTGGCCGCCTGGGCACTTTCGCTGCTGCCGGGAAATCATGGCGCGGGCATCCAGCTGGGCACCGACGATGTGCGGCTGGAGATGACGCTGAAACTCTCACGCCTACCCCTAGGGAATCGGCACTTCAATCTCACGACGGCCGGGCGCGTGGTCACCCGCGACGGCGGACTGGGATTTTCGCCGCGACACTTGGCACTGGGGCGGATCACCGTGCCCCACTGGATCCTGCAACTCACCGGACCGATCATGGTGGACAACGCCTGGTCGCACAGCGCAGCCGGCCCCTTCTTGCAATCCCTCCACGAAATCACAATCCGGGACGAAGCCGCTCAGATTTCCTATGGGCA
This sequence comes from uncultured Pirellulales bacterium, assembly GCA_947258835.1. GTDB lineage: Bacteria > Planctomycetota > Planctomycetia > Pirellulales > Lacipirellulaceae > Bythopirellula. Next base: position 41,230 of record CAMYJY010000002.1, on the reverse strand, counting down.
TCTGGACCTGCGGGAACTTTCGGTCCGACAGACCTTGGTCGAACTGGGCATGCTGGAAGACCTGGAAGTCGCCACCCTAGCTCAAATCCAACGGCTGTCAGCCCTAGCTGAAAAGCAGCGCTCATTGACGTTTACGAAGTGTGTCGCCACCGCCTTTGACGAAGCCCGCATACGTTCGCGGCCAGGTACGGCCGTCCGAGAAAACCGCGCCGCAATTTTAGCGCTGGGTTACCTGCTGGGACATGGCAAACTAGGGGTATTTGTCGGCTCCAACCTGCCGCCGTTTTCCTGGAGAGCCCATGCGGTATTCCGCAAAGTGACTTTGCGGGGCCGACGTGACTGGACCCGGCATTATTTGGTCAGTGCCGCCCTCCAAGTACTGTCGAACGCGCTGGCCAGCCACGACGCCGGTCTCCTCAAGGAAGAACTCGACGCCAATGGCGGCAGTGGATTTTCTTTTGGCGATCTGCTAGCGGATCGCGCGGGCACCTTGCTGGCCGTGCGCTCCACCGCATCGGAGCAGGCGGCGGTGGCCATGCAAAATCAATTGGCCGCGGGATGCCCCGTCGATGACCTGATGCCCCCGGGAGCGGATCTTCCCGAGGGCCTGTCGGATGAGATCTTGCAACGCCACTATGGCGGTGTGGGCGGCGCGGGCTATCTGCGACTCCTGCGCGAGATCGATCGCCGCATCGCCGCCTGTGCCGCCCGGCCGGAGGCCGTTCTATGCGCTCCGATTATTTTAGCCCGCCCCTGCCCCTGGAAGGTCGCGCGTAAACCGCTAGAATACGCTATTCGTATCCCCCGCCCACACATCTGGGAACCCATCCCCTCCCATGCCATCTGACGCCTCGCCCCTGGCCCGCACACCGCTCTACGATTGGCACCGCGCCCACGGCGGACGGATGGTCGATTTCGCCGGTTGGTCGATGCCGGTGCAGTACACCTCAATCGTGGCCGAACATCAGGCCACCCGCACCGCGGTCGGGCTCTTCGATATTTCGCACATGGGCCGGGTGCTGTTGGGCGGCCCTGGGGTCTCCTCCTTTTTGGATGGATTGCTGACTCGCAATGTCGCCCATATGAAACCCCAGCAAATCCGTTATTCGCTGATTTGCAATGAGCAGGGAGGCGTGCTGGATGACGTCCTGGTGTACCGTCCGGACCTGCCGGCCGACAAAAACCCCAAATACGGACTGGTGGTCAATGCCAGCAACCGCGCCAAAATCCTCGCTTGGCTGGAACAGCACCGCGGCAGCCAGGAGGTGGCCCTGGAGGACAAGACAACCGACTATGCCATGATCGCCGTGCAAGGCCCCCAAGCCATTGAACTGCTCGATGCCTTGAGCAGCTCAGGCAGCCTTACGGCCCTCCGCTACTATACGGGCCAGTTGATGACACTCGCTGGTGTCGAGTGCTTTGTGAGCCGTACCGGCTATACGGGCGAAGACGGTTGTGAATTGATTTGCGACGCCGCCCAGATTGTCGGCCTCTGGGAACAACTGGTGACCGCCGCTGAAAAAATTGGTGGCCAAGCGGTCGGACTGGCGGCACGCGATACGTTGCGACTGGAGGCGGGCATGCCTCTGTACGGACACGAACTGTCCGAAACGATTACCCCCATCGAGGCCCAGCTGGACTTTGCCATCAACTTGCGCGACCGCCACTTCATCGGTCAGGCCGCCATCGAAGCCAAGCAAAAAGACAGCCAGCGGTCCGTGCGGATCGGCCTCCAGCTGACCTCGGGCCGCGTGCCCCGCGAAGATTGCCCCCTCCTATGGAATGATGAACAAGTCGGCGTCGTCACCAGCGGCACTTTTTCGCCGACCTTTCAATGTCCCCTGGCGATGGGCTATGTCAAGCGGGCGGCTGCGGCGCCAGGCACCTCGCTGAGTGTGGATATCCGTGGCCGGCAACACCCGGCCACGGTAGTACCGTTACCATTTTATCATCGTGGAAACAACTGTTGATGTCTGCGCGGCCAATGAACCTACCGCTAGCATTTTGCTTGCCAAATACGGGCTTCCGTTGGGCGCCCTTGGCTCATTGGCAGCGCAAAGGGCAATAGGACGGACGGCAGGGCCGCCTCGGGGGCCTGCCCCGGCATGAACGGGGGCCTGTTGGGACCATCCCAGGGCGAGTCTTCACGATCGACTTTTATTCAGATTAATTTACTTCTGCAGGAACGGCCTCCGGCCGTTCTTGCAGAAACTGCAGACAGGAGATAACTCGTGAATCCGGAAGAACTACAATATGCGAAAACGCACGAGTGGGTGGCCGTTGCCGAGACGGATGGCGAAAAAATTGCCACGCTGGGAATTTCCGCCTTTGCTGTGGAGGCGCTGACCGACCTGGTCTACATCGACCTACCCGAAGTTGGCAAACAAGTCACCGCTGGCGAACCGTTCTGCGAAGTCGAATCGGTCAAAGCCGTTAGCGATATTTACGCCCCTGTAGATGGCGAAGTGGTGGCCGTTAACGAGGCACTTCCCGACGCCCTAGAGACCCTAGGCAGCGACCCCTATGGAGCAGGGTGGATCGCCAAATTGAAGATCTCCAGCGAGGCCGGTCTGGGCGAACTGATGGATCATGCCGCCTACGAAAAACAGTGTAGCGAAGAGGCCCACTGAGTTTACCCATGCCCTACCTCTACAACACACCCGAAGATCAGCAGGCCATGCTCGACGCCATCGGAGCGGACAGCCTGGAGGATCTGTTTGCACCCATCCCCGCCGCGCTGCAGCTCGACCGCTCGCTCGACTTGCCCCCCGCACTCTCCGAAATCGAGATGGACCATACGCTCCGTACGCTGGCGGCTCAAAATGCCCATGGCGGAAATTCGGTCTGTTTCCTAGGAGGGGGCAGTTATGACCACTTTATACCCGCCGTGGTCGATACGATTGGTTCCCGCAGTGAATTTTACACCTCCTACACGCCTTACCAGCCCGAAGCCAGCCAGGGCAATCTGCAGGTGGTTTTTGAGTACCAGTCGCTGATTACCCGCCTGACGGGCATGGACGTATCCAATGCCAGTCTGTACGACGGCGCCAGCGCTACGGCCGAGGCCACCTTGATGGCCGCCAGCGCCACGCGCACCAGGAAAAAGATTCTGGTGCCGGCCAGCTTGCATCCGGAATATCGCGCCACCGTCGCCACCTATCTGAAAAATCTCGACCTGCAGCTGATCACGCTGCAAACCCCTACCGGCGTGCTCGACCCCGACCTGCTGGCTTCCGCACTGGATGACTCCGTGGCGGCGGTCGTCTTACAACAGCCCAATTTTTTTGGCTGCCTGGAAGATGCCCACCGCGTCTCGCAGTTGACCCAAGCGGCCGGGGCGCTACTGATCAGCGCCTTTGATCCCATCAGTTTGGGGATCCTCCAGCCGCCGGGTGCCTATGGGGCCAACATCGCGGTGGCCGAGGGCCATGGGCTGGGCACACCCATGTCCTACGGAGGCCCCTATCTGGGGATCCTGGCTTGCGACCAAAAACTGGTGCGGCGGATGCCGGGCCGGATTGTGGGAGAAACCGTGGATCGACACGGCAAGCGCTGTTATGTGCTCACCATGCAGACCCGGGAACAGCACATCCGCCGAGAAAAAGCCACCAGCAATGTATGCACCAATCAGGGCCTGTTTGCTCTCCGAGCAACCGTCTACCTATCTCAACTCGGCCCCCAAGGCTTGCGAGAAACGGCCCAGCTGTGTTTGCAAAAATCACACTATGCGGCCAAGCAACTCTGTCAAGCAGACCGTTTTACGTTGGCCTTCGATCAACCGACGTTCAAGGAATTTGTGATTCGGGACGCCGAGAACAATGTGGCATCCCTGCTGCAATCGGCCCAGCGTGCCGGGTACTTGGCCGGTGTCCCACTCGCGCCCTGGTATCCGGAGTTGGCCGACTGTTTTCTGGTGGCCGTTACCGAAAAACGCACCCGAGCAGAAATCGATGGCTGGGTCCAAGCACTAACCACGGCCCAGGGGGCCTGCAGCAAACGCCCCGACCTAATGGCACAGCCGTAAAAGGTGTCAGGAACCTTTTATTTGGGGTATTGTGGGGAAGCCGAGGGGGAAAAGGTTCCTGACACCTTTTTTATCAGTAAGAACCATGCGCAATACTCGTGATACCCAGAGCTTGTTTGAACTCTCCCGACCAGGACGCCGGGCGGCCCGATTGCCGGCCTGTGATGTGCCTGAGCGGGAGATCACCGACCTGCTGCCGGCAGATGCCGTCCGGCAAGCCCCGCCCGAACTCCCCGAGCTCTCCGAGCCCCAAATTATTCGGCACTTTGTGAATCTTTCCACCCAAAATATGTCGGTCGACACGCACTTCTACCCGCTCGGTTCCTGCACCATGAAGTACAACCCCAAACGCAACGAACGAGCGGCCGCAATGCCCGGCTTTGCCGAACTGCACCCGTACCAAGACGAATCCACCCTGCAGGGCATGTTGGCCATCCTGTACGAGATGCAAGAGATGCTGCAAGAAATCTCCGGACTGCCGGCCTGCTCCCTGCAACCGGCAGCAGGCGCCCAAGGAGAGTTCACCGCCCTGCTTGTGGCGGCCGCCTATTTTCAAGACCTCGGGGAAACCCGCACCAAAATTCTCGTCCCGGACAATGCCCACGGCACCAATCCGGCCAGTGCCGTCATGGCCGGCTTTGAGGCGGTGACGGTACAGACCTCGGCCGCCGGCTATGTGGACATGGAAGACCTAGCCGCCAAGCTGGATGAGCAGGTGGCGGTGCTGATGATCACCAACCCGAGCACGCTGGGCCTGTTTGAACCCAACATGCAACAAATTGCCGAGCAGGTGCACGCGGTGGGCGGACTGGTCTATCTGGATGGAGCCAACATGAACGCCATCCTCGGAATCACCCAACCCGGTGCGTTCGGGGTGGACATGCAACATTACAATCCCCACAAGACGTTTAGCGGCCCCCACGGCGGAGGCGGACCAGGTGCCGGCCCCATCTGTGTCACCGAAAAGCTCGCACCGTACCTACCAGCCCCCATCATTGTGAAAGAGTTGCGAGTTGCGAAAGAGTTGCGAGTTGCGAGTTGCGAGTCGCGAGAGCGAAAAGAGTCGCGAGTTACGAGTTGCGAGTCGCGAGAGCAAGCAACTGCAGCGCATAACCCGCAACTCGCAACTCGAAACTCGAAACTCCCCTACTTTCGCCTAGACACCAATCGCCCCAAATCGATCGGTCGTGTCCGTGCCTTTTTTGGCAATGTGGGCGTGCTCCTGCGAGCATACGTCTATATCCGTACGCACGGCCCCGCAGGCCTGCGACGCGTGGCCGAAAACGCCGTGCTCAATGCCAATTATTTGCTCAGCCGCGTCCAGCATATTTTGCCGGTGCCGCAAGGCAATCGCTGCATGCATGAGTTCGTGGCCTCAGCCAGTGAATTAAAACGCCAACAAAACATCTCGGCCATGGATCTTGCCAAGCGGCTGTTGGACTACGGTTATCACGCGCCCACCGTCTACTTCCCACTCACGGTCCCCGAGGCCATGATGATCGAGCCGACCGAGTCGGAAGGTAAGGAAACACTCGACGCCTTTGCGGAAACCCTCTTCCGCATCACCGAAGAATCCGCCGAACTACTGCACGAGGCCCCCCATACCACACCGGTGAGCCGCCCCGATGAAGTCCGCGCTGCCCGCCAGCCAGTCTTGGTCTGGAATGGGTAGAGCGGCAGGCGGCAAAGCCGCCTGCCGTTGGTCGCTTGAGTGGGTGCCGGAACGCGCCTCGCAAGACGGCAGAACCCGCCCCTGGCTTGCACGGGGGGGCCCCCCCGGGGTCAGGCTCATTTTTTTCGGCGTGCCGGGCCGTAAATTACCAACACCAGCACAACCGCCGAAAAAATGTGCCTGACCCCTTTAGCTCTCATTATCGATCCGCCAACCGCGGGTGCCTGGAACATGGCCTGCGATGAGGCCCTGCTGCTAGACGCGCAGCACTCCCGTCAAGCAACCTTGCGGGTCTATCAGTGGCTTCGCCCCACCCTCTCGCTGGGCTACTTTCAAGCCTCTCGGGATCGGCAACAGCATGCTGCAAGTCGCGATGCAGATATCGTGCGACGGTTGAGTGGAGGAGGGGCGATTGTCCACGATCGTGAACTCACCTATAGCCTGGTGCTCCCCGCCACACACCCGCTGGCCGCGGAAACACAGACCCTCTACGACGCGGTCCATACGGAACTGGTTGATTGGCTACAGACCGAGTTGCTTGCCGACACCCCCACCTGGCAGGCCGTCCTTTGTCAACCAGCATCGAAACTTCTGGACCAGGTAGAGCCCTTTCTGTGCTTTCAGCGGCGTTCCCCAGGAGACGTACTCCTCCAAAACACCTCTCTGCCAACTCCCACCGCGGCGCACAAGGTCATCGGTAGCGCCCAGCGACGGAAAGCAGGCGCGGTACTGCAGCATGGGAGCATCCTGTTGGGCCGCTCACGGTTCGCTCCCGAGTTACCCGGTATAGCCGAAATCTGTGGCCAGGATATCGCCGTGGAGACCCTACTCCACACCCTACTCCCAGCCCTGGCCCAAGCACTGCAGCTGGATCTCCAACCCACAACACCATCCCAGCGGCTGCTATCCCAAACCAATCAGCTGCTGCAAGCGAAGTACGGAAACTCTCAATGGCTCGCCAAACGGTAAGGCTTAACTTGCTCGGCTAGAAAAGCCCTTTCCTGCCGTCCGACACCGAAATTTACCCCCTTGCGGGGGGTAGACTGAGCATGACCCTGCCACCAGGCTATCCAGGGGCACCCTACCTCAGCAAACCGGAAACCGCGCCCGAGCGACCGCAAATGTGCCACAAACCGCATACAACTCCCTAGTTACCACACGCTGCTTGCTATAATAATAGTGTATATCGGTTTCCCCAAAAACGGCCTGGGGTATTTTACTGGTCCGCCACCGTCTCGAGAGGGGCGCATGTGGCGAGGATTCGCGCAAGATAAATTCGAGAGCGGAGCCATGGACGTAATTTTGAAAGTGCTTACGGGGGCCAAACCAGGCACGAAAATCGCCGTGAAGAAAGATAAATTCTTGATTGGGCGTAGTCCCAAGTGTCACCTCTGCGCGGCCCACAACTCCGTCAGTCGCCAACACTGCCTGATCTTGCGTCGTGAAACGGCCGTACTGCTTAAGGATCTGGACAGTCGCAATGGTACGCTGATCAATGGCCACAAGATCACCCCGGGCCATAAGATCGAACTGACGTCGGGAGATGAACTGGAGATTGGCTCCCTCCGATTTTTAGTCACCATCTCACACGGAATTAAAAACCTCAAAAAATCCCAGGTCAAGAACGTGACCGAAGCCGCTCTGCGAACCGCGGAGAAAAAAGCTGCCGCAGTTGCTGAAGAAGATATCACGAATTGGCTCAACGACGAACCATCTCCTCGTGAACATGCCTTGTCAGACACCCGCACACACCGCACGGACGAAACCAGTGCCCTACCGGTGAAGACAGCGGAGCCTGACGCATCCTCCGGCAACGCACCAGAGCAGACGATCGAGGATCAGCCCGCAGGTGCGGACAAAGCCGCCCCTGCGAAACAAGAACCCGCCCAACTGCCTGCTGCCCATGCGGATCTCAAATCCAAAGATAGCAGCCAAGCCGCCGTGGAAGCCTTGCGCAGCATGAGTCGCCGCCACTAGTCACCAGCAAACCAACCTGGAACGGAACGCGTGGGAAGGGAAAACAGTCTGGCTTACCTAGAGCAAGCCCTCTTCGCAGGCGAACTCGGCTGTTGACAGCTCATCTTCAGCGGACTCCGCACCGTCAATCTCCTCCCTGGAGTCGCGCTCGGGACGAATAGCAGCCAGCTCAGCAGCAGTCAGCTGCACATAACCCAAACCGCGGATAACTTCCAAGACTTCGCTGCACGTCGGGAACATCCGCCCGCTAATCCGCTTGTAGCAGTCCATGGCATTCATGAATTCAACTTCTTGTTCCGAGTAATCGCGCTCGCAGGTGGTCGGATCAATTTGACGGCGGCGCTGAACTTTTTTGCGACGGTCGACAGCTTTCGGGACGCTCTGGGCTGGCTGGCGTGGGTTGCGGCGGTCTGCCTTGGTGCGACGATCGATAGTGACTTCACGGTCCTCGGCTGGCGAGGCCGACGACTTTTTGCTGGTCTTTTTGCTGGTCTTTTTGCTGGTCGCGCGTCCTCGGGGAGAAGTTGCCTGTTTGCGTGCCGTGCCTGTTTTGCTGGTGCTCTTGGTCGCCTTGGATTTTTTGACTGGCATGGGGAGTTGCTCCTGCTGGTGAGCCGGTGGTCGGCGTTGTTGTCCGTGCTGGCCCGCGGAAAATTAGAAAGTCCGGCACGGGGTTGAAACGGTGCCCCTGATGCTAGCAATCATCGGAGCAGGGCCGCGTAAAATAGAACACTCAGAAAAAATAACCGGTTTGAGCAAAGATACCGGTTGGTAGGGATCTTCCGGTTTAGCCAAACTGGACGGTCGGTGGCCCGGCTGCGGCAGGCAGGCCCGCAGCCAGGAATCCAGGTTGTTCACGTCATTCCCGCGCAGGTTGTTCACGTCATTCCCGCGCAGGTTGTTCACGTCATTCCCGCAGGAATCCAGTTTGTTCACGTCATTCCCGCGGGAATCCAGAAGTAGGCGCAGATAGTCTAGATTCCCGCTTGCGCGGGAATGACGTTATCATCACCAAGAGTACGCAGACCGTGGCCCAGATTTTCTTCGTGCTCTTCTTTTCTTCGTGGTTATTCTTGACGCTAGCGTCCCACAGAGGCCGGCAACTGCCTTTCGAGCGGTAGCTCGCTGTTTGGTGGACCGGCCCCCGGCGCGGTTTTGGGATAGGCCCTTCCTTAAAATTCCCCACAAACCTCTTGTGACTGCGTCACATCGGTAGGCTATCGCCAACCGATGCCACCCACGGGTGACAAATCCGTGCCAGCCCGTTCCGGCACCCCGCCCGTGCTGGCAACCGCGCATCCGGGTTGCGTCTGCCGTGCCCGGCTGCTAATTTTCCCAGCAATTGCCTGGCCCGGCCCGCGCGGCAGCCAAGTTTGACCGCTGACTACCCACAGGCGGCCGCGCAGCAACACACGAGCTTCCAGCCCGCCGTCAATACATTCAGCCCCACTTTTGGCACAGCGAGGACGCACTCCAAGCGTGCGTCAATCCCATGTACGCTCCCCTGAAGCCACTTGTCCTCGGTACGTCCCTCGGTGCCCTCAGTTGCCTGCTCTGCGGGGGCTGTAGCCAGATGACCACCCAGGCCCTGAACGCCGAAGGCGTGCGGCTGTACCAGCAGGGAAACTACCAGCAAGCTTCACAGCAATTTCAACGGGCCATCGCCAGCAACCCACGGGCGGCCAACAGCTATTACAATCTGGCCTCCGCGCTCCATAAAAACGGCAAACTCTTGAATCGGCCGGAGGATCTGGCCCAAGCCGAACAGCTCTACAATCAGTGCCTGGAGTACGACGCCAATCATGCGGAGTGCTACCGCGGGCTGGCCGTGCTGCTGACCGATACCAACCGGCAAGATGCAGCCTTTCGTCTGCTCGAAGGTTGGACTGCACGCAGTCCCCAGTTAGCCAACCCGCGCATTGAACTCGCCCGCTTGCTGGAGGAAACGAATAATCTGCAGCAGGCTCAGAACCGGCTCGTCGAGGCCATTTCGATTGAACCGAATAACAGTCGTGCCCTCACCGCCTTGGGACGCCTCCGCGAGGTCTCAGGAGACCCGCGTCAAGCACTGGCCAATTACCAACGCTCCCTGGAAATCAATCGCTTCCAACCCGCGATTGCGGCCCGCGTAGCAACCCTCCAAGCCACCACGGCCGCCCCCATCCCCACCCAACCTGCTGAAACCCGCACCGTCCAACAGTGGCAACCCAATGTCCGGTACTGAGGATGAAGACGAACTGGAGCTGGAACCGGTCGATCCGGAAATTCTTGAGCACCAGCGAGCACGGGCCGAGCGCCAGGTCCGCGACGTCGAGGACCGCCTGGATATCGATGAACTCCTCGAGGAACATGAGCCGCCTGAGTCTCTCACCCTGAGCGACTTCCAAGCCTGGCAGTGGAACACGGGGCACCTGCTGCTCGCCACGGCACTGCTCGCGGTCATGATGACCGCCATGATCACCCTGGGAACCTACCTGGGCCCCTTCGCGCTGGGATGTGCTGCCCTGGGCCTGGGCTGGTATGTCGTGCTGCGCCAGGAAAAACAGCGCGCCGTGGCCAGACAGCAACAGGCCCAGCTGCTCAAGTCCCGCATTGCGGCCCGGCGGGCCAACGAAGACGGCCAGCCAATCCCCGAGGCCCCGGACTCTACCGCGGGCAACGATGCAGCAGTACGACCGCAGCTCACGTTTTCCTTCTCCCTGCCACAACTGCTGGGCACTCTCACCGCGGCGGCCCTCATTCTCGCACTGGTCCGGGGACTGGGTGGTCCCGCACAGGCCGCCTTGCTGTTGGGAGGGATTGCCGTGGTGGGATTGGCCGTGTACCTCCTCGGCGTAGAAGTCGCACCGCTGCTGATCTTTGGTTGGTGGGTCCTGCTGGTACTCTATATTCTAGTCAGCCTGTGGGCCATGGCCTCCGGGGACAGCACCTCGCAAACCGAGTGCAAGGAATATTTCGTAAATATCTCCGCTACAACAGAAGACGATCCACCACGGTCTGCAACAGCTGATACAACTGGCTCTCCGAGCGCCGCAACCGATCACGCCCGCGCGCATCCAATTGCTGATGGGCGGCCAGCGCCGCAGCTCGATTTCCCAAACGCTGCTGGGCGATACACAATCCAGCCCAGACAAAATCATGTCCGGCCTCATCGGCCATGGCCAGCTGGCGTTGCAAGTGCCTTAATTGCCGCAGTGCCTGCGGATCCTCCTGCAAGACCAAGAGATAACAGCGGATGAGGCCCTTCCGCGCCTCCCGTGCTATGAAAGGATCGCTGCGGTCGTACGCCACCGCAGCCAACCAAGCCGCCTCCGTATCCATTCGCTTGGCATAAAATAACTGAGCCGCGGCAGATGCTTTGTGCGGCACCACGTCCGTCGTGGCAGCCGACAACATAAAGCGGGGGCGCATGGCCACGCCCACCACGGCCCCCAGCAACCCACCCGCGATGATTCCCAAGGCCAACCTCCTGGGTAGCCGGAACCCACGAGCGGACCGCAGGGAACGAACCCGTTGCCGCTCTTGATCCTGACTGCCGCCTCTCTCAGACCGACGGTCTGCCGTCGGTAGGCTGTGGGTCGCCTGCCGGGGGACGCTAGCATCCCCGGAAACATCCACAAATTTTTCTATTCGTGCCACCGCTTGGAGTAACTCGGTGGGACTGCCGGGACGCTCGGCAGGATTTTTGGCGAGCATCTGATGCACCAAGCCAGCCATCTCGCCCGGTATATCCGGCCTGAGCTTTTCCAGCCGCGCGGGCGCGCGCTGCAGATGCTGCACGGCAATGGCCAGCGGGGTCTCCCCCGTAAAGGGAGGCCTACCCGCCAGCAAATAGTAGCCGGTCACCCCCAAGGCATAGATATCGCTCCGCACGTCGAGCGTGCGACCTTCGATTTGCTCGGGGCTCATGTACAGCGGCGTCCCCAGGGCCACACCCACCTGAGTCAGTGCATCGCTGCCAATCACCCGCGCCAAGCCAAAATCGGCAATTTTGACCTCGCCCGCGGGGCTCAGCAAAATATTCTCCGGCTTGATATCACGGTGAATTATGCCCAGGGCCTCCGCCTTTACCAGGGCGCGACCAATTTGCTGGAGAATCTGCCCCACAAAACTGGGCTCGCAGGCCCCCTGACGCTGGAGAACGTCCGCCAGGCTCTGGCCGGAAACGTATTCCTGAGCAATAAAATGGACGCCCTCTGCTGCGCCCACTTCATAAATTTGCACGATATTGGGATGCACTAAGGAGGCGGCCGCCCGCGCCTCGTGGCAAAAACGCTGCACGTAACTGGCATCGGTGGCCAGATGGGGATGCAACACCTTCCAGGCCACCCGACGTCCCAAGGAGCACTGCTCGGCCAAATACACCTCGGCCATTCCCCCCGAGCCCAGGTGCCGTAAGATTTGGTAATCTCCAATCTTTCGTCCCGTCCAACGGGGTACCAGGCTGGTGGACTGGTGTTCGCGCATCCGCTTTACCTGGGCAACTGCACCGAGCTCAAGACCCTCTCGGTCGCTGCCGACTTATTTAAGACATAGTAATGTAATCCGGCGACCCCTGCTGCTAGCAACTCGGCCGTTTGCCGCGTGGCAAATTCCACGCCCACCTCAAACTGTCCCTGCGGGTCGTCGGCATAACGCAGTAATTCCGCTGTAAACTCCGGCGGCAGTTTGGCCCCGCAGAGGGACGCGATGCGCTGAATTTGCGCACCATTGGTGACCGGTAACAGGCCCGGTACAATCGGCACACGAATTCCAACTTGCTCACAGCGCTCGCAAAAATCAAAAAAATCGCGGTTATCGAAAAACAATTGGGTAATCACGACATCCGCCCCGGCAGCGACCTTCCGCCGCAAATTTTCTAGGTCGACTTGCGGACTGGGGGCCTGCTGGTGGGTTTCCGGATAGCCGCCCACCGCAATTCCCATGGCCGGAAATTTTTCGCGAATATATCCCACCAACTCATTGGCGTAGGAAAAACCTCCCGGAGGCGGTTGAAAGTCTTGCTCGCCTTGGGGTGGATCACCCCGGAGTGCCACGACATTCCGCACGCCCAGGTCCCAGCATCGCTGGAGATACAGGCCCAATTGCTCGGCGGCCAAGCCGACGCACGTCAGATGGGTCGCGACGGGAAGCTCGAATCTTTGACGCACCCCGGCAATGACCTCCAGGGTTCTGTCTTGGGTGGAACCACCCGCCCCATAGGTGCAGGTAATATAACTCGGCCGCCAAGCGGCCAACCTGGCTACATGTCCCAACAGACTCTCCAGGCCGGCCTCGGTCTTGGGCGGAAATAGCTCGTAGGACAGACCGAACTTCCCTGAGGCATAAGCGGCAGCAAGTGTCATCAACTAAGATTCTTTCGTGTGCGTGGTCAGGTTGGGGGCTGCACGGCCAGGAAACTGAGACCTCGGAATTTCATCCTATCAAGCGGTGAGGGGAAACCGCAGCTTACCGCTAGAGGCAGCCGTCTGGGCACCTCGCGCTCCTGCCGTGGAGGATCTTTGCTGCCCGCGGGAACCCCAAACACCCTGGAAACCCAGACACCCTGGAAACCCAGACACTCCTGGGAGCGAGCCCCTGACTGCCGTGTGGTAACTCGCCGTGGCTGGCTGCCGCTCCGCTGTGGTACTTTACGTACTTCAGGTTGTCTGGAGCGGCACCACGCCTCGGGAGGTCTTCCACTCTAAAGCCTAAACTCCTCTTCCGCAATGAACGGCAGTACAACAATCAACAAAGCTCTCAATTCCGCATCGCATCGTAGCCCAAATTGGCTATAATTCGAAATCACCCCCTCGCGGACTCCGCGAGGTCCCAGCTTCCTCACTCAACATGCCAAGCATCATGAGCCAAACAAAAATACCCAGCCCACCGACCTCCCCCCCGCGTAACGACTGGACCGAAATTACACCACCAGCACTCTATGAAAAATGCATGGTGCTGGCATCCAATTTGTGGTGGAGTTGGCACCCGGAGGTGGTCAGTCTGTTTCGCGATTTGGATCCACTACGTTGGCGTCAAGTCGATCACAACCCGATTGCCTTGCTGGCCGAGATGACCCCGGACCAAGTGGCCGAGCGGGCCTCGGAAATGGTGTTGTACACGCGGATCAATCAAGCGCATCGTCGCTTGCACGAATACCTGGGAAATAAGCAAACGACGTGGGGTGCGCGTCACGCGGGCGTGCTGGGCTCGAAACCAGTGGCCTATTTTTCCGCCGAGTTCGGGATCCACGAGTCGGTGCCTATTTACTCGGGCGGCCTGGGCGTGCTGTCGGGAGACCATATTAAGAGTGCCAGTGGGTTAGGCATACCTCTGGTAGCAGTCGGCTTATTTTATGACCAAGGTTATTTTAAGCAACACTTGGATCAGGACGGCTGGCAACAAGAAGAGTACCTCGATACCAAGGTGGAGAACCTGGCCATGGCCCCGGCGCGTGACGTCCAGGGCCAACCGATTACGATTTCCATCGACACGCTGGATGGGCAACTGCAGGCCAAGGTCTGGTTGATGCAGGTCGGGCGGATCCCGTTGTATTTGCTGGACTGCGACGTGGAGGGCAATCGCCCGGAAGACCGGGAACTGACCTCGCGGCTGTACGGTGGCGACATTCGCACCCGCATCCGGCAAGAGCTCGTGCTGGGCGTGGGTGGCATCAAGGCCCTGCGGGCCCTGGGAATTCGGCCGGGAGTGTATCATCTCAATGAGGGTCACAGCGCATTTGCCCCCCTCGAAGTTATCCGCGAAAAAATGCAGGACGATGGCTTGGCTTTTGATGACGCGCTCCGTGAGGTGGCCCAGCAAACCGTATTCACCACCCACACCCCCGTGCCTGCCGGGCACGATCGCTTTGACGGCGGTTTGGTGGAGGAGCACCTGGGCCCGCTTCGCCAACAGCTGGGCATTACCAACGAGCAATTGATGGGCCTGGGACGTGTCGAGCCACAAAATGAGGCCGAAACGTTTTGCATGACGGTCATCGGTTTGAAATTGTCACGCCGCGCCAATGCCGTCAGCTCCCTGCACGGTTGTGTCTCGCGGAGAATGTGGGCCCATCTCTGGCCCTGGCGGGTGGAAGAAGAGGTGCCCATCGGTCACATCACCAATGGTGTCCATGTGCCCAGCTGGCTGGCTTCCCCGATGCAGCTGCTCTACGACAAGTATTTGGGAGCGGATTGGCAAAAATCGATGGGCAATCCCAACGTCTGGCAAAAAATTTACGAGGCGGATCCGGGCGAACTGTGGGAAACCCATAACGTGCTGAAGAGTCGGCTATTGGATTTTGTACGTCGCCGCGTCAGTCGTCAGTGTCGCTGGCGGAATGAGGATGAGTCGGCGGTGGAAGCAGCCCGCAACATGCTCAATCCCAACGCGTTGACGATCGGTTTCGCGCGGCGGTTTGCCACCTACAAACGGGCCAATCTGTTGCTGCACGACCTGGACGCCTTCGTGGAAATGATCAGCGATCCCAATCGCCCCGTACAATTCATCTTCGCTGGCAAGGCGCACCCAGCGGATGAGCCGGGTAAAAAAATTATCCAGACCATTGCCAACTTGCGTCACGATCCGGCCTTCAGCGGGCGAATCGTCTTTGTGGAAGACTATGAAATCAATCTGACGCGTCATCTCGTGCAGGGCGTCGACGTGTGGCTCAACAACCCCCGCCGGCCCTTGGAGGCGTCAGGCACCAGCGGCCAAAAGGTTGTCCTCAATGGGGGTCTCAACTGCTCGATTCTGGATGGCTGGTGGGCCGAAGCATATAATGGCAAGAATGGTTTTGGCATTGGCCACGGCTCGCAACATGCGGACACGGCAGTCGGCGATGACCGCGACGCCGAGGACCTGCTGCGGGTGTTGCGGGACGAAGTGATTCCCCTGTTTTATGAGCGGGACTCGGACGGCCTACCCCGCGAATGGATTGGTCGCATGGCCAACTCCATCGCCACCCTGGCCGCCCGCTTTAGCGCCCACCGGATGGTGATGGATTACGTAGAGCAGGCCTACCTCGTGGCCGCGGGAGGACAAAGCTCGGCCATGAACATGCCGTAGAGGGCCTCCATGTCCCCCACTGAAAAATCTTCCCGTGACGAGCCGCTGGTGGTGTGGCACAAACAGGCCGTCTCACGGTCCCAGCGTGAGCATCTTAACGGCCATCGTGGCTGTGTGGTCTGGTTCACCGGACTGAGCGGCTCGGGAAAAAGCACGGTGGCCAATCTGGTGGACCAAAAACTGCACGCCCGCAGTGTCCACACCTATGTGCTCGACGGGGACAATGTCCGCCACGGACTGAATGCTCCCCCCCCCATGCTCGCCCAGCGCTACGACCAGTCGTTCAGCGAACGGTTTGGCCTGGGGTTTTCGTCGGCAGATCGCCAGGAAAATATCCGCCGGGTGGGCGCGGTGGCAAATTTGTTGTGCGATGCGGGGCTGATCACGCTGACCGCCTTCGTCAGCCCCTACCGCGAAGACCGGGATACGGTGCGGGCCAGCCTGGCGGCCGGCGATTTTGTGGAAGTCTTTGTCGATGCCTCGCTGGAGACCTGCGCCTCCCGGGATCCTAAGGGACTCTACAAAAAGGCCCTGGCTGGAGAAATTAAGGACTTCACCGGCGTCAGTGCCCCCTACCAGCCACCCTGCCAAGCCGAACTGGTCCTGGATGCCAACCAAACCCCTGCCGCGGAACTGGCGGATCAAGTGATTCAGAAGCTGCTTGACTTGGGTAAGCTAGCTGAGTAACTTCTCTCAGTTTCCGGTTGACCTTCAAGAGTAGTTCAGCATAGATTAACAAACAGATGGAGGTGGGCTCCCCCCTAAACTGGAGGTAGGGAAATGATCTATTCGAACCACCCGCGACCAATGGCTCGCACCACGTCTGCTCGCAGAGCCATGTCGCCACCAGCAACTGCGGTTGCTGCGGCTTCTCAAGGAATTTCTACAGCATTGGAAGGCAACTCCGTGACACGCATCGAGCGAAACCCAAGTGCAACCTGCCCACAGCTTGACGTTGCACCGTTGGCCGATCGCATCCGGCAGCGCATCGAAAGACGCCTCACAGGTCGAATTCGGAACCTCCATGTGCACGTTTCCGAAAATGCCATAGTACTTTCGGGCCAATGTAATACATTCTATACCAAGCAGCTGGCGCAACATGCGGCCATGGGTGTGATGGAATACGAGCGTTTGATCAACAACTTAATTGTGCAGATTGGTTAGGACGCGTTCATTTCTTTCACAGCCAACGCTCGCTGCAACCGGGCCAGCAGCTCGGACTCGCCCGTCAGGAACTCCGCCTCCATGGCGAGTGCGTAAAGAGGAGTGGACCCCAGTCGATTCCGTTGCAATTTGACGAGGTCCTTGCGTGTACACAGCACCGTCTCGTAGGCCAGCGCCCACTTGGCCAAGTCGTCGATTTGCCGCGGTGTGTAACGATGATGGTCGGGAAATTCCTGCCAACCAACAACTTCACACCCCACCTGCTGCAACGTTTGCTGAAACCCTGCCGGGTTGCCGATACCGCAAAAAGCGGCCACCCGCTGGCCGGCGAGCTGGGCCAAGGGCCTGCGGTCACCGGCCCACGTGATCAGTGCCCGGGGAGGATACGCCACTTCACACCAAACGGCCGTGGGAGCGAGTTGGGCCACCCGCTGTCGAATCGCCTGCCGGGATTCACGATCCAGGGCCTGCGCTCGACTGAGCACCACGGCGTGTGCCCGCGCCAACCCTGCCAGAGGCTCGCGGAGGGTCCCCCGGGGGAACACGTGCTCAAAGCCCCAAGGTTCGGTGGCATCGAGGAGCACCACATCGACATCACGCTGCAAACGGCGGTGCTGGAAACCATCATCCAGCAAAATCACCTCCGCGTGGTGCCGCGCAATCGCGGCTTTCGCGCCCGCGACACGATCGGGATTTTGCACATGGGCCACCTCCGGCAAGGCCAATTGAAGTTCGCGGGCCTCGTCATTCAGCTCACCCGAGGCCGCACCATACCCGCGGCTGACGATCGTCACGCGGATACCCTGACGACTCAGCCAACCTGCCAGCCATTCCACCAGGGGTGTTTTGCCTGTGCCGCCCAAGGTTAGATTCCCCACACAGATCACCGGCACCGGGACGGCATAACTTGCCGCGCGCCCTGCATCGTAGCGGCGATTGCGCCACCGCACGATCCCGCGATAAGGCCATTCCAACATCCCCAACACTGCGCGCAAGGGCCCAGCCCACCAGCTGCGCTGGCGACCACGAACTACATCACGAAATTGTGTTGGTCGCAGCAGTGTTACCTCCCGCGGGTGGATTTTCAGGCGTGGGCGTAAAACAGTGGAACACGATGTTGCCGGGATAACGGGGTCCATCCAAGCAAAAAAAAACCACAACGAAACAACGCGACGACGAATAGAGCGTTATTTTTCGTTTGTTGATTCGTGGTGGGCGTTGTTTCCGTGGTTTCGTCGTGGTTCCCATCCAGACAAATCTCAGCTTGACAAAAATTGAGCACCTCCAGGCAAGCCGCCAGGGGGTACCCACCCGGGCTACCGTGCCTCTCGGCGCCCCGCTACACCAACCGCGGATATACGGTATAATGCATTATTGAGGCCTATGCAGAGATTACTAGGCTTCCGCGAGCACGTTTTTTCTCTCCGAAGTCCATGGCCCACGTCCCCCACAACTCTCCTCCGCCTAACTCCCAGCAAGCTGCCGGCAGCGCCCCGCCGACAGCCAATCTCGTCGACCAGCAAATCCAGCGCACGCGTCGCTCCCTCAAAATAGTCGATGCCTCGACAGGACTGATCGCCCTGACCATCGGGGTCCTCGTGTACTTGTTGGCCGTCGCCGCCCTGGAGCACTGGGTGCTGGCACACGGCTGGAGCCCGGCAGCGCGCAGCGTGCTGCTCGGCGTGTTGCTCCTTGGAGTCACGTGGTACGGTACACGGATTTTTTGGCCCTTGCTACGGCGGCCCATCAATCCGGCCTTCGCCGCCCAGGCCATCGAACACAGCAGCCCTTCGCTGAAAAACAGCCTGCTCAATCTACTCCTCCTCCGCGGTCAAAGGCAACAGCTGCCGCAACGGGTGTACCACGCCATCGAGCAGCAGGCTGCCCAGCGACTGGCCCAGGTACCTGTGGATACCGGCATCGATCGCTCGGCGACCCTCCGCCTGGGGTACATCCTGGTCGGTGTGATTGCCTTGTGCACCCTCTATGGCATCGTTTCCCCCAAAGATCCGCTGACTTCGGTGGCCCGGATCTTGTTACCCTGGTCTCCTATCGCCGTACCCAGCCGTGTTCAAATTTCGGCTATCACTCCGGGCGACACCTCCCTGGCACGGGGTGAACGACTGCGCATAGCCGCCGAAATCCTGGGGCTGGAGCCCGAGGAAACGGCCCAGCTGGTGTACACCACCCGCGACCAGCAGCAAGTCGATCAACGGCATCTCATGACGCCCCCCAGCGACGGTTTCCGTTACGTAAGCCAACTCCCCCACTCCCTGGCGCGCGGGGAAACGGCCGGCATCGAGCAGGATCTCACCTATTGGATCGAAGCGGGGGATGCGCGTTCGCCCCGCTATCAAGTAACCGTCTTCGCCAGGCCCACCCTGGTCGTCCAGAAGTTGCGTTACAACTACCCGGACTACACGGGCTACCCCTCCCGAGAAGTGCAACATACGGGAGATATTCGAGCCCTCGTGGGCACGCGGGTGACCCTGGTCGCCACCGCGAATAAACCGATTGCGACAGCGCACGTAGATTTTGACGCCGACGGTCGGCAGGACTTGCGCATGGAGGCCGACGGACAGCAGGCCACCGTCACCTTCCCGCTGGAATTGGACGGTCGCAACCCGCGTTACCAAAACTATGTTTTGCGTTACCAAACCACCAGTGGTCGGCACAATCGTTTCCCCCCCCAATACCAAATTGATGTCATTCCCGACTACGCTCCCGAAATCCAGTTGCTTTTACCTGCCGAGTCCATCCGGGAAGTGACGCTCCAGGAAGAAATCGAATTCCAACTCGAGGCCCGCGATCCTGATTTTGCAGTCCAGGAAGTCAGCCTGCGCGGTGAAGTTGCCGGCAAACAAATCGTGACCGAACGCCTGCTGAGCCAAGATCACCGCGGGCGTTTCTTAGGCCAGCTCCGCAAAACACCCGCGGAACTCGGCTTGCGAGTCGGCGATGTCTTGGAATACTGGGGCGTCGCGGCCGACAATCGCCGGCCCACCGCCAACGTGGCCGCGACTCCGCGTCAGCGTTTGCGGGTCGTTGACCCACAGCAACCGACACGCGGCAACCAAGCGGCAGACGACCCACAGCAAACCCCGCAGCCGGGTGAGAACGAGACGCAACCCGCCGAAAATCCCCAGCCAGAGCAGACCGCCGGCGCAGAGGGCGGAGCAGAGGGTGAAGAGGGCGCTGAGGCGGACGCAGCGGCTGGGGAGAGCGGCGGCGCTGGCCAGCAGGGTTCATCCACGGAATCCGCGACGGAAAACGGTGCGGGTGGTGCCGGACCATCAGGGTCCGACCAGTCCGGCGATGCCGGTGGCGAGCCCGCAGCGGGTGGCAAGTCCGAACGATCTCCAGATGGGAGCCAGGACCCGGATGCGGGCCAGACAGCGGATGACCAGCGTCCCCCACAGCCCGGTGACCAGTCCGCCAGCGCAGCAGAACGGCAGGAAAGGGAACAAGTTTCGCCTGCGGGAGACGACGACGGCACGGCCTTCCAGCGGATGGCAGAACATTTTGACCAACACGGCAGTTCCGACGACCTGGCACATGATGGGCAGGCTGCCGGCGATCCTTCGCGCCCGGATCAATCACGTGACGCATCAGAGGGACAGCCGCGTGACGGACAAACCGGTGAGGGCCACGAGGAACGATCCCAGCACGGGCAGTCCGCTGACGGGCAGTCCCCTGACGGGCAGTCGCCCGCGGGACAAGCCGGCGATCAGCGTCCCGATCCCACCACCACGCAGTCGGAGGACGCGGCCCAAGACCAGCAGGCGAGCGACAACACAGACGCAAGCCCGGCAGATGGTGCGCGCGACCAGAACCCCACCCAGCAGGATCCCTCAACCGCCCCCACAGGTACCCCCACCGCTGATCAGCGGCCATCCAACAACGCAACGGAAGAACCCGCGGACTCACCGTCTGGCACTGCAGAAGATTCAATATCTGAGCCAGACACTGGGGGCAACACCCCCGGTTCAAGCCAGGGCTCCGCTCCCAGCGACGGCCCCCAAAAACCGCATGACAACACAGACGCTGGCGCCGCTAGCCAGCACAACGATCCACAGGCACCAGGCCGCGACCGCGGCACCTCAGAGACCTCGAGTCGTCAAGGCGGTGATCGATCGGGAGCTGGGGCAGAGGGTGCGGGACAGCCAACTGCCAGGGAAGGCACGGGCGGTGCGGGCACGCAGCAGGCCGCCGACCAGGGGGGCGGTACGGAACCAGGCCAGGGTGAGACGGGTCAGCAACCGGGTGATCAAGCCGCGGACAAAAACCAACCCGGCAGTCCCAACCCGCGCCCCGCAACTCGCGACTCGCAACTCGACCAACCCGGCAGTCCCAACTCGCGCCCCGCAACTCGCAACTCGCAACTCGACCAAGCCGGCGATCCGGCTTCGTCTACCTCACGCCCCTCCACCAACTCGGGCAAGGCCTCGGCAGCCGGCTCGGGTGGCGACAGCGCCCCACCTCCATCAGGGGAAATCGAACCGGGCGACGCAGCCAATCTGGACTACGCACGTCAGCAGACGGATCTCGTGCTGGAGCGTCTGGAGGATCAGCTGCAAAAAAACACGGTAGACCAACAGCTGCTAGACAAACTGGGTTGGAACCAAGATGAATTGCGGAAATTTGTGAACCGTTGGAAAAACCTCCGCGCCCAGGCCCAGGCAGAGAACCCTCCAGCTGCGGCCCAACAAGAACTGGATGACGCTTTGCGGAGCCTAGGCTTATCTCCTCGGCGGCGTTATGGTTTCCAGTCAAAAACGGCCACGGATCAACTCCGCGACCTGCAGGATGCCTATCGCGGCCGCACCCCGCTAGAATATCAAGAGCGGGTGCGGGCCTACATCAAAGGCACGGCCACCGCACCGGCCCCCTAGCGCAGCTGACACGGTTTGCAGGACGGAAGGGCCTCCAGGGGTACAAAGCATAGCCGAAGATCACATCACAAATCTCACATCTCACATCTCACATCTCACATGCTTTTCCGCTCTCCTTGGTGATCCATATCGTGCACGCATCAAGAATTTTCACAATCGGTAGCACGGAGGGAAGTGGCCTGACTGCCACACCGATTGGCTTGCAATAGATGCCCGTAAACCGCGCCGCGCGAACCAAACCAGGCCTCCAGCGTCCCCCATGAGCAACCAATCGCCCTCACAGTGAAACAGCATATCTAGTTGAAAAATGCCTTTCTCGGGCGTGGATCACTAGATGTTGTGCCTTACTATTGACCTGGGCGAAGCTCATGGCCCCGTGCCATGGCCACCAATCGCTGCCTCCCATAAACAACTCAAACTGAAAACCCGGTAAAGCCCGAGAAAACAGCCCCCGTTTCCGCACCGCGGCAGCTCACCAAGAAACCTGTTTGAGAGGCGGATGGAGTGGGCTTTTCCGGCCCAAACCGGCCAGTACTAGAGATACCTGTTTTCACTTTGAGTAAACAACTGATGGCGGCGCTGGCTCACCACAGGCTGGCACGATAGTTCTCCAACGTCTTCCAGCTGGCGTAGGCCAGGTAACCAAACATGACCGCCAGGAACAGCGATTTCTCGGTGATGCCCCACAAAACCATGGCAGCTGCCGCAAACACGGAAATCCGCAAGGACAGCAGCATGCCTTGCCGTGGATTTCCCAATAAACAGAGTTCGCGGGCCACCTGCCCACCATCGAGGGGATAAATGGGCAGCAAGTTCATCAAACCCCAGAGAATATTGATCCGCAACAGATTGGCCACCAGCAGGTTGATGGCCGTGTTTGGAAAACCTAGCCAGTGCACCTTCACACCCAAAATGACCATCCACGGCGGAGCAACCGGACCTGCACTCGCGGCGACCAGGCCCGGCTGATGCCCGGTGAGCAACAAGCCCAGCCAGACGGCTGCCGCGCAGGCAAAACCGGCCGCCGGACCGGCCAACGAAATCAGTATTTGCGCACGGGTCGTGCGATCGCAATCTTGGCAAATTGCCAAGCCGCCCAAACTATGCAGCACAATCCGAGGTTGGCCGCCAAAATGACGTTGTGTCAGGGCGTGCCCCAACTCGTGTATCAAAATCGAAATTACCACGGCCAGGACCCACAACAACACCTCCAGCGGCGGCGATTCATCACGCCATCCAAACAGTATCAGCGTGATCAGCCAAAAGAAAGGGTGGATACGTACGGGGATATCCCAGAGGCGAAAGTGAATATCCGCCTGACTCGGAGGAGGCTCGGCAAGCATCGTTTGATCCCCTTTATCCTCTAAGCAGCAGCAGCCGGAGGGGACAACAGCAGCCTCGAAATGTAGTCCGCGGCCCGCTCGGAGGCCCCGCCGTGGGCTACCTCCGCTGTCAGCTGTTCCAGCCGGCTGACGACCTGCCCCCGCAACGCATCATCCGCCAGCCAGTCGGTGAGGTGCTGTGCCAAGGCCTGACTACAATCTTTGTGCGTCAGATACTCCGGCATCAAGACATGCTCGTCTCGAGGATCCGCCGGATCGTAATTGCCTGCTCCCCTGCAACAGGCAAAAATTTTTGCCCACGGCGCAACCTTGAGCGACCAACGGGAGCGGGCCAACGGCTGGTGGCCCTCCGTGCCAGCCAAGGGCAGGCACTCCGCAAAGGGATCCGGGGCCGTCAGCAGGTTGACTAGCGTAATATAACGTACTTTGCGAAACATCCATTGCACCACATATCCCAGACGCGAAATCCGATACAAAATGGCCGACGGCTTGGCGTGATACAACAGCTCCAAGGATACCGAACCGGAACAGGCCAGGCAGCACGTGGCCGACTCAATCAGTTCTGCCGTACGCCCCGTGTGCACCTCGGTGACCAAACCCACTTGCCGCACGAGCTGCTGGACATGTTCCACTTGCGATTGCTGATACACGGCAATGGCAAAACGTGTCGTCGGTATCTGCTCGCTAATTTTCGCAGCCGCTTGCAGAAACGTCGGCAAATTGCCGGCGACTTCCTGATCGCGGGAACCGGGGAGGATCGTCACCAGCGGCCCCGGCAGGCGGCGCTGTTTTTCCACAAAGGCGGCATCCAACTGACGCGTGGCCAGCTCGTCAAAATACGGATGTCCCACAAAGGTCGCCTGACAACCCCGCCGGCGGAACCATGTTTCTTCAAAGGGCAGCTTGCAAAGTACGTGATCGACCAACCGCCGCATTTTACGCACCCGCCAGCTGGCCCAGGCCCATAACTGAGGCGTTCCATAATAGACCACCGGAATCCCGGCGGCCTTGGCCTTGCGGGCAATCCACCAATTGAAACCCGGATAGTCGATGAGCACGACCAGATCGGGCCGCTGCTGGCGGAAATAGGTGTCCGCCTCCGCTACCAACTGCAAAAACCGGCGCAAATGGAGTACCGCCTGGGCCACCCACATCACGGCCAGCTGCGTCAGATCTGCCTGCAACTGACAGCCTGCCGCGGCCATCCGCGGGCCCCCATAGCCCACGTATTCCCAATCCGCATGCCGCTGACGGAGTGAGTGAATCAGATTGGCCCCATGCAGGTCACCACTTGGTTCGCCTACCGAGAAGAATATTTTCATCTACTACACCCAGTTCTCAGAAATGAAAGCCTAGATCGGCTAGATCGGGGCGAAGTATGGCAAATTGGCGAAGCGAGCGAAAGTTCAAAATGGAAGGTGGCAACCAAGGCTGCTAACGATTTCAGTGGCAGTGTTGGCGGGTTTCAGTCATTCCCGCGTAGGCGGGAATCCAGTGGCAGTGCCAGTGGTCTAGATTCCCGCCTGCGCGGGAATGACGTGGAATCATGCGGGAATGACGTGGAATAATGCGGGAATGACGGAGGAGAGTGGCGGAAATCCAGCGGGTAATCGTTTATAGCAAATTTCGAAAATGCGTTGTGCTGCCAGCGGGTCGCACTGCGTGGCTCCCCTTGGTTTTCACGTGGATCACAACCACGTATTTTCGTAAGCTGCTTTAGACGAGCTCTCCCTGCGCCAGCACTCAGGGCTCATGCCAGCAAAAGCTCCAGATAGCTGCGGCGTTCCACGGCATCCAGGTGCAACGCACGGGCTAAGTCGGCTAGCGCTTGCCTGGCCCTATCGAGTTCCGCTGGATCGTCCACCACAATTTCCAGCTCCACGAAATTCCCGACTCCCTGCACCTGGTCGCAGGCCAACTCGATGGGCATGCCGCCACGGTCGAGGTGGTATAGCTGCCGCTGTTTGGTCACCTCGGCCACTCTGCGAAAACCGAGTGCTTGCCACATCGCCTCGCCAGCGGCAGCCCCTGCGGGCCCCCCGGCAATGGTCAGCTCAATTTCTTGACGCGTCTTGGTCGTGGAATCCAACTTGGGCCCTTTGTAGGTCATGCAGTTGGCCTGATCGATACGACGAATCCGTAAGGCTTCATCCGTTTCGGCAAAATCACGCTGCGGATGGGCGTAGTAGGTATCGATTTGCGTCTGACACGGACCGCGGACCGCACCCAAGGCCGACAACCGCCCCTGAACCTGCTGGTGATCGGCCACCGGATACTTCTGCTCCACTTCATACGACATAGGGCCCCCCTAAACGCGCAGCTAGCAGCTTGAACAGCACCTGACTAGCCGCCTATACTAGCGGGTCCGGCAGCTGCCAGCCTAGCCCGCCCAGATGGGTTCGATCCGCGGTAGTCGGATTTATTTTGATTTTTACTCCTATAACATCACCCGTCGAGGAGAAAGATTCGTGGCCTCTGGAAAATACTTATTTACGAGCGAAGCGGTCAGCATGGGGCATCCTGATAAGCTGGCCGATCAAATCTCTGACGGCGTGCTCGACGCCCTCTTCGCCCAAGACCCGCAAAGTCGCGTGGCCTGCGAGACCATGGTGACCACGGGCGTGGTGGTGATCGCGGGCGAGATATCGACCGAGGCTTCGGTCGATATGCAGTCCATTGTCCGTGATGTGATTCGTGATGTGGGCTATACCGATGCCAGTATGGGCATCAGCGCCGATCACTGTGCCGTGATGGTGGCCATTGATGAGCAAAGTCCTGATATCGCCATGGGGGTCGATGACGATGCGGCTCAAGGAAAAGACATTGGCGCGGGCGATCAAGGATTGATGTTCGGGTATGCCTGCAACGACACCCCCGAACTGATGCCGCTGCCCATCGCCCTCTCCCACCGCATCCTGAATCGACTCACCGCGGCCCGTCAGGCGGGCGAAGTGGATTGGCTGCGTCCCGATAGCAAGAGCCAGGTCACCGTGGAATTCGATGGGCACACCCCGATCCGCATCGATACGGTCGTTGTCTCTACCCAACATGCGCCGGACGTGAGCAATGACGAAATTCGTGATTTTATCATCGAAAAAATTATCCAGCCGGAGTTGCCGGCCGGCCTGGCGGGTGGAGATATCACCTACCACATCAATCCTACCGGCCGCTTTGTCGTCGGTGGTCCGCATGGCGATTGTGGGCTCACGGGTCGGAAAATTATCGTGGACACGTATGGGGGCTGGGGTCGGCATGGAGGCGGAGCCTTTAGCGGCAAGGACCCCACCAAAGTCGATCGCAGTGCGGCCTACATGGCCCGCTACGTCGCCAAAAACATTGTGGCCGCCGAGCTGGCAGAGCGGTGCGAAGTGCAGCTGGCCTACGCCATCGGTGTTTCCGAGCCCGTCAGTATCGCGATTGACACCGCCGGCACCGGCAAAGTCGAGGATGACCTGATCTGCCAGGCCGTCCGGGAGCTCTTCCCGCTCAGTCCGGCTGGCATCATCCAACACCTGGACCTACGTCGCCCCATCTTTCGCAAAACGGCCTCCGGCGGACATTTTGGTCGCCACGAGCCAGAATTCACCTGGGAAAAAACGGACATGGCCGAGCAATTGGCCAGCGCCGTGGCCGCGGGAGCGGCGGCCTCGTAGGAAAAACAGCTACCGGCTGCAGCCGGTAGCAGGGGAGTCTCGTAAGCTACGGACTGAAATCCTGCACTGCCAACGGTGAGAGTATTTAATGCCTGCGCAGATTCCAGCGACCAACGGAAGCGGGCCAACACCATCCGAGCGGGAGCTCGCGTTGGCTGGCGGCCATGCCGCCCTCGCGTTGGCCGGCGGCACCCCGTTCAAGCCGGGGGCAGGCCATGCCGCCCTCGCGTCGGCTGGCGGCACCCCGTTCGAGCCGGGGGCGGGTCCCCCGTTCAAGCCGGGGGCAAGTTCTGACGCCTGGCGTCTTGCTCGTAGGCAGTTTCAGTCGCGACCGGCCCTGGCTATCACGTTGACGTCCGTGGTCAGTTTGCTGCTCGGGATGGGAATCCTGCTCCTTTCCCGCCGCCTACTGGGCGCATCCGATGGCGACTTGCCCCTAAGCACCCTCTTGTTCACGGCAGTGGTCGTGACCTGTCTGTTGGTAGGCACGCGTATCGCCTGGCGGCGAAACTTTCCGACAGCTGGCCTGGATTCATTTTCAGTGCTGGACGCGGTGATTGGTTGGGGTTCGTCTCTGGCCCTGATTTGTCTGGCCGTTGGCTGCTCCTACCCGGGTTACCGCACCTGCGATTGGCTGATCTGGCTTCCCGTGCTGGTGGCCGATCAACTGTGGCGACAAAGCTTCTTTGCACGCCTGCCGCTGCCAACGACTACGGAATCCACGCTCAATTTGTTGCCACAGGCTACGACACAGCCGCCTCAGCCACCATCCGCCAAAAATCTGACCACGCCGGAGGGAATCGTCCAACAGCTGTTCCGCGTCCGCGAAGACGAGGGCCAGGAGGTGATCTACGGCACATTGCGAGCCGATTTTCAACCAGGACAACGGCTGGCCGTGGTCCATGCGGGTTTTTGCCCGCCGCTGAGCTACTTGCCAGAAATTGAAGCAGACCCTCTCCCCGGATATCCCACCCGGATCAAGGTCGTCCAAGCACTCGCGCATGGTGTCCGACTGGATGTGCGACTTACGGCACCGGCTGAGGAAGATTGCCACGTGTGGATTGACATGGCGGCCCGACCTGGCTCGCACCCACCGCGGAGCATGCGTGCCTGACAGACTCACATTGTGATCCGCGACACCGGGCAGTATAATCCGCGCGCTATGACCACCGCTTTACGAATTGGCCTCGGTACCGATCGACATCGCTTGGTTTCTGGAGGCCCTTTGCGCTTGGGCGGCGTCGAGATCCCACACGACCAACACACGGCCGGACATAGTGATGCGGACGTGTTGCTCCACGCGATCACCGATGCCCTGCTCGGTGCGGCGGGACTGGCTGACATTGGCCAGTTGTTCCCGAATACCCAGGAAGAAAATCGTGATCGAGACTCAGCCGAGATGCTGCGGATGGCATACCAACACGTTCAAGCCGCCGGGTACAGAGCCGTTAATCTCGACTGTGTCATTGCGGCCGAAGCACCGCCGCTGGCGCCGCATAAAAAAAGCATCTGTGAGACCGTGGCCCAGATCCTCAGGCTCGAAGTCACACAAGTGAATGTGAAGGCCAAAACGGGAGAAGGCCTGGGTCTCATCGGAGAACGACAAATCATGGAAGCCCACTGTGTGGCCCTACTAGAAAAAACGCACCCCAAACCATGACCGCCACGACCACAAAAAACAAAATGCCCGCGCTTTCCGAACCCCATCCGTCCCTGCAAATATTTAATACGCTGAGCAAACGCAAAGAACCCCTGCGGACCGTGGTCCCGGGAACCGTGGGAATCTATTTGTGCGGCCCCACGGTGTACGACAAGGCCCATATCGGCCACATGGTGGGCCCCGTGATTTTTGATTGCATGAAGCGCTATTTGACCTACTGCGGCTATGACGTGACGTGGGTGGTCAACATCACCGACGTGGACGATAAATTGATCAACAAAGCGGCGGAACGCGGCATCTCCATGCTGGAAGTGGCCGAGGAAAACATTGCCGACTACCAGAGCAACCTGACGGCCTTGGGTGTGGACCAAGTGGATCATTTCCCCCGCGCCACGGAGTGCATGGACGATATCATCGCCTTGATTCGTGAGCTGATCGACAGCGACTATGCTTATGCCGCCGAGGGCGACGTGTACTTCGACGTCAGCCAAGACCCAGACTACGGCAAGCTCAGCAACCGTAAGGTGGACGAACTGCAAGGCGAAGGCGGCAGCATGGGAGAGCGGAAACGGGGGCTGGCGGACTTTGCCCTCTGGAAGGCCGCCAAGCCGAACGAACCCGCCTGGGATAGCCCGTGGGGGCCAGGACGCCCCGGCTGGCATATCGAATGCTCGGCCATGAGCAAAAAACTCCTCGGCCCAACCTTTGACATTCATGGCGGTGGCCTGGACCTCGTCTTCCCCCACCATGAAAACGAAATTGCCCAAAGCGAATGCTGCCACCACCAACCGATGGTCACCTACTGGGCCCACAATGGCCTGCTACGTGCCGCCGCAGCCGCCGGCAAGGTAGGTGGCCGCAGCGAACGGGCGGCAGAGGCGCCGGCCACAGCGAGGGCGGCAGTGCCCACGGACGAGGCCAGCGGTAAGATGAGCCGCAGCAAGGGCGCGGGCGGTCTGGCGGAACTGATCGCCCGCCAATCGGGTGAGCGCATTCGGTTCTTCCTACTCCGCACCCATTACCGCAGTACGGTCCTGTTCAACGAACCGGCTATCCAAGAAGCCGGCACGGGACTGGAGAGTTTTTATCGCTTCTTCAAGCGTTACCAGCGCATCACCGGCAACAGTTTTTTCGATATCTGCCCACCCACCTCACGGGCCACCGGAGGTGTGGAAGCGTCCGCCAGTGCGCTGCATCAGGAAATTACTACGTCACGTGATAAATTCCTGGCAGCCATGGATGATGACTTCAATACGGGCGGGGCCATCGGCGAACTGTTTGAGCTGTTACGCAAGCTGAATAAATACTGTGATGAAAACAGTCTCGAGGACTCCCAACCCCAGCCAGCCCTACTGGAATCCTTCCACCAAGGGGCGACGGTGCTGCGAGAATTGACCTCAATCCTAGGAATTTTTGGCCAGCCACCCGCCACTGGCGGCGCGGCGGATGACCAGCTGCTCGGCCAGCTACTGCAGCTGTTGATCGACCTCCGCGCGGCAGCCCGCGCCAATCAGGATTTTGCCACAGCCGATACCATTCGCGATCGTCTCGCTCCCCTGGGTATTGTTCTGGAAGATCGCGCTGGAGGCACCGACTGGAGCGGAGGCGATGCCGAGAGCGTGGAGGGACTCCTCCAGCTGCTGATCGAACTGCGGCAAACGGCACGGGCCGCCAAGGATTTTGCCACCTCCGACACCATTCGCGATCGCCTGGCCACGGCCGGCATCCTGTTGGAAGACCGCGCGGGGGGCACCGAGTGGAGTAGAACTCCTACATCATGAACATTTTGGGCATTGATCCAGGCCTCAACACGACCGGCTACGGCGTCCTGCGTATCGTCGCCGGAGAGCCGCAGCTGGTGGAAGCAGGCGTCGTGCGCGGCATGTCCCGCGGCTCACTAACGGCCCGCGTACGAGAAATTTATCGTGGGGTCAGCGAGGTGATCGCATCCTTGCAGCCGGAGGTTATGGCCCTGGAAAAACTGTACAGCCACTACGATCGGCCCACGACCGCGATCATGATGGGACACGCCCGCGGAGTGATTTGCTTGGCGGCCGCCGAGGCAGATATTGTCATTGCGGATTACGCGGCAACCCAAGTCAAAAAAA
>CAMYJY010000002.1:0-10678 GCA_947258835.1 uncultured Pirellulales bacterium | reverse complement strand
CCTGGCGGCCGCCGAAGCGGATATTACGATTGCGGATTACGCTGCGACCCAAGTCAAAAAAACACTCACCGGAAATGGCCGGGCACCCAAAGACCAAATGCAATTGGCCATCCAACGAGAACTCCATCTCGCGGCCCTCCCCGAACCGGCCGACGTGGCGGATGCCTTGGCCATCGCCTTTTGCCACTACTGCACCAACTGCCGACGACGGCCGCTCGACGCAGCGCCCAACTAAATACATTTTATCAAAGAAACTAGTACAACCCGAGACCCATTAGACCTTGTATGATCACCAAAATCACCGGTATCCCCCGCAGCCTCAGCGAAGACACCTTGACCTTGGAGGTGGGCGCTTTTGAATACGAAGTGTTGATCCCTGAATTCACGCGCCGGCATCTGCAGGAACAGCTGGGACAGGAAATCAGCCTGCATACGATTGAGTACTTGGAGGGCAATCCCATGCAGGGGCGGCTGACGCCCCGTCTGATTGGATTTTTAAGTGCCATCGAAAGAGAATTTTTTGAGTTCTTTTGCCAAGTGGATGGGGTCGGCGTCAAAAAGGCGCTGCGGGCCATGGTCCGTCCCGTGCAAGAAGTGGCCCGCTGGATCGAAGACCAAGACGCCAAGGGGCTGAGTGGCCTGCCCGGCATTGGCCCGGCCACCGCCGAGCGAATTGTAGCCAAACTCCGCCGCAAGGTCTCCAAGTTTGCCCTGCTGGTGGCCCGCGACGCTCCCACGGTGGCCGATGTCCAGCGGGACGTGGTCAGCGAGGCCTTCGAGGTCTTACGTGCCCTGGGCCACAACGAAAAAGACGCCCGCACCCTGCTCGACGAAGCCCTCTCGCACAAGAAAAAGTTTGCCGACGTGGAGGCCCTCTTACTGGCAGTCTACGAACAACGGCAGGCCTAAACTCGCACCAGCGACTCAGGCATCTCCCGCAAAAATAAATACACCATTACCCCCAGCCCCAAAATCCCCTCCAGCAACATGTCCAGGGCTAGGGAAAATCCTTGGGTCCCGCAAAGATACACAAAGGTGGCCGCGGTGACTAAGGAAACACCGCACAAGAAAGTGGCGGACAAACTAACCATGTCTCCACCGAACGTACGCAGCGTACGCAGCTCGCGGAAAAATTGATAAATCACCAGGGCAAACACGATCACCCCCACCAGGCTATAGTCTGCCAGCAGAGGCAAGCAAATAGCGGCGTCGTAGATACCGTGGGCGAATACTAACAGACCAAAGGTAGCCACCGCGGGGCCCGCCCACTGGCGTGGGTCGCGTACCGCACGGTAAACCTGCAGCCCGATCAGTCCGGTCAGGGCCAAGTGCGCGGGGTTGGCCGTGAGCAAGCGGCCCACCGTCGCGGACTTATCGCCCAGGAAATAACCCACGTTTTCCTCCACGGCGAAACCTAAACCGACACAGGCAGCGACCAGCAGCGCCGTCAGTTCACTCCGTAGGTAGCACAAGATCGGCAACAGCGGCAGAAAACAGCAGAGCTTGGCAAATTCTTCTCGCAGGCCCACCCCCAGCACCCAATACCGCAGCCCCGCCACAGGCTCGGGACTTTTACTCAATCCCCACACAAACTCTTGCCAGAGAATGAAAAAACCCGTGGGCCAAATACTGAGCACCCCCAGCGCCACGCCGAAGAGCGCACACCACAATCGCGGGTCGGAAACTCCACGGAGGCCTAGGCACTGCAGCAAGAAAGCCAGCCAACAGCCCCCGGCCAGAGTGGCCAGGACGACCGGTCCGCAAGAGTCGTAACCGGTGTAGATGGCCCCAGCCACCTGCCACCACACGGCAGCCCACTCACCGCGCGCGGCCAATTGCTCTAGGGCTGGCCAAGCACTACCTGCCGACGTCCGGCGGGCCCCGTCTACCACAGCCTCCTCGAAAAACAACCACTGGGCCAGCACTCCCAGCACCAAGCCAGCGGCCAGGATCCCCAGCACTATCCGCCATAAAAAGCTAGCTTGACGCGTCTTGCTCCTCAAATAATCCCGCCAGTGCATGCCTTTCCCCATCCCGTAGTGGGCCCAATGAAAATGTCCCCAAGTATAACCCACAGGAACCCGTGCGTAGGCGGCAGAATCTGCCCCTGGTGCAGCTGCGGGCCCGCCAGGGGTGCGAAGTATGGCTGAAGATCACATCATAAATCTCACATCTCAGATCTCACATCGCATCACATCTCACATCTTACATCTCACATCCTTTCCGCGTTCCCCTGCCATCTGCTATAGTGAGCGGCGCTAGCATACAGGTGTTCAGCAGGCAGAATTTACCACGCGACCCTACCAGGCCTTCCTCCAACCAGCACCCACCAGCTCAGTCATCGATCCATGTCCCGCGAACCGATTCTTTCCGCCGAGGATGCCGTCCCGCCACCCGCCAGCCCTGTGACGGAAACACTCTCGCGGGAAGAAGAGACGGTGCTCCGCCCCCAACGCCTGGAAGAAATGGTGGGCCAGCGGAAGGTCTACGAGCGGTTGATGATTGCCGTGGAGGCGGCCCTGATTCGACAAGAGCCCTTGGGACACATCTTGCTGGACGGTCCGCCGGGACTGGGCAAAACAACTTTTGCCATGTGCATCCCCAAGGCGCTGGGGGTGCCGCTGCAAATCGCCAGCGGTGCGGCCCTGGCGGCCCCCAAGGATCTGTTGCCCTATCTCTCGAATGCCGAAGAGGGCTCCGTCCTCTTCATCGACGAAATCCACCGGCTGCCCAAGACGGTAGAAGAGTTTATGTATCCGGCGATGGAAGATTTTCGCATCGATATC
This sequence comes from uncultured Pirellulales bacterium, assembly GCA_947258835.1. Lineage (GTDB taxonomy): Bacteria > Planctomycetota > Planctomycetia > Pirellulales > Lacipirellulaceae > Bythopirellula. The sequence continues at coordinate 7,892 of CAMYJY010000002.1, read as the reverse complement.
ACCTTGGGCGAAGGGGTCAGCGCCCGCACGGTCAACATGTCGCTCCGCCCCTTTACGATTATTGGGGCCACGACCCGCACAGGACTGCTATCCGCGCCCCTCCGTGATCGGTTTCAGGTCCGCGAACATTTGGAATTTTACGACCTGGGTGAACTGACCGAAATTGTCACCCGCAACGCAGCCAAACTCCGCGTCGCCATCGCGGAGGACGCGGCCATAAAAATTGCCGATTGCAGCCGCGGTACCCCGCGGGTAGCCAACAACCGGCTCCGCTGGGTTCGCGACTACGCCACCACCAAGGCCCAGGGACAGATCACCCTGGAGGTGGCCCAAGCCGCGCTGCAGATGCTCAACATTGATGTGTTGGGACTCGATGGACAGGATCGCAAATACCTGAAAACCATCCTGCGGGTGTTTCACGGCGGTCCGGTGGGCGTGGAGGCCATCGCCCACACACTCAACACGGCCACCGACACACTCACCGACGAAGTCGAGCCTTTTTTGCTCCGCTCCGAACTTGTCGTCAGAACGCCGCGGGGCAGAAAACTCACTACCGCCGGGTACGAGCACCTGGGTGTAACACCTCCCGAGCAAGCCAGTCCCGGCGGAGCCGCGGAAGCTGACAGTGGCGATCAGAATTTGCCGCTTTTTGAATAGGTTGATAATGCCATAAGTTCTAGTCGCTGGAAATTTTTTCTGCGGCATTCTCCAGTAAGTGGCAGACAAAGACTTAACGCCCTCTATGCAATTCCTGCTCCCGTTTTGCGTCGCCGACCAATTCCGCCTTTTTCTCTCGTTCTTTTCTTTGACTTCGGGAGCCAGTCACAAATACGGTGATAAGGCCTACCAAATCAGTTCCAAGTATTACTGCACCAGCCCATGGATTAACCTTAAGAGCCACCAAAATTCCTCCGATGCCTACCGTCATGGCAACTATGAAGCCAGCAACTAAACCCCACCACGAGCGCGACACACTGGAGTGCATAGCCGTAGACTCTAATTCTTGACGATGCTTAGCTTGTTGTTCTGCCATCGCAAAAATTCTTTCTGCTGATCCAGGAAGAATCTGCTCATAGCTCACTAATTCCTCGGCGGAGGGCACTGGACCAGAACGAATCTCTGTTCTGCTGCTTTGGACTACCTCCAAGACTCTGCTAGCAGTTTTATCAGCGACTGTGTCTGCTGCTTTTGCTAGTTCACGCCCGGAAGAATTTTGCTTACGACTGGCCACTGAGCTTAGGCTCCGACGCAACATAAGTGTGCATGGCACCACGTAGATCTGCACCAACTGCAAGCCAGTCACACCAGGCAGCGTTAATATCCGCCAGTTGCTCTGAATGAGACCGATTGAATTCGGTCAGCGTATCGCCAAAATCCAGCAACCGGCCAGCGCCTTCCAAAGCAGAAGGGCATGCGAACAAAAATGAAGAATAATCACCCATTACGTGGATCGTCTAAAAAATGGCCTGCTGGGTCAAGAGAGATGCGGAAGATTCGCATACAGGTTATTTTTACTAATTCGTTACAACTAACAACAGCTATGTAAATATAGTCTAGCAGCAGGTTGTCGCTCTGTAAGTCATTTTAGGAAGAAAAACGCCAAAAAATCTCTATTACTCAGGAAATAAGCTGGATTGAGAGGGCTCAAGGGCATTTGCAGGCTTACCGCCAACAAGGGAGCTCATAGTGGACAGCTGCAATTCAACGCAATCTGCTAGCTCAGAATCAACATACATTTTTGACATTCCACCGCCCCTCGCTGTCACACTCAAATCGTCGACCATTTTGATAACAGAGTGTCCTACGTCCGCAACCCGATCCCCTGCTTCAGCATCCACAAGGCCAATCCAAACAACCCGACAATGAACAGCCCGATCGCCGCAAAGGCCAGGCCGATCTCGATGTCGATCATGTCGCTGCTGAGCTGGTGTTTCAGAATCCCGTAGCGAAACGCGCTCACCATGTACACGATCGGATTGCAGCGCGAGATTGTTTGCCACGGCTCCGGCAACAAAGTAATCGAGTAAAACACACCGCCCAGATAAGTCAGCGGCGTCAAAACGAACGTGGGAATGATGGCAATGTCGTCAAACTTGCGGGCCAGCATGGCGTTGAGAAAGCCGCCAATCGAAAATAACGCAGCGGTCAAGAAAGCCACCGCCAGAGTGATGGGAATACTGTAGAGGGTGGTCGTCTGCATGAACAACATGCTGACTAGCAGCACCAAACAGCCTACCAGCAGCGCCCGTGCAATCCCCCCACTCATGTAGCCCAGCAGAATGATACTGTTGGGTAACGGTGAAACCAGTAGCTCCTCCACGTTCCGCTGAAATTTCGACGAAAAGAAGGAAGAAACCACATTGCTGTACGAATTGTTGATCACGCTCATCATCACCAGCCCCGGGACAATGAACTGCATGTAGGGCACGCCTCCCATCGTGCCCACACGGGACCCGATGACCTTGCCAAAAATAATGAAGTACAGCGTGGTCGTGATCACCGGCGGCAAAATGGTTTGCGGCCAGATCCGCAGCAACCGCGTGACTTCCTTGATCACGATCGTCTGCAGACCAATCAAGTTCGCTCGCCAACTGGAGCCGCTGGGTTCATTCGGCAGCATCAGCGTTTTGTCCCTTCTTTTCGACTAGGTTCACAAACAGCTCTTCGAGACGATTGGCCTTGTTACGCAAAGACAACACATTCACGTGCTGCCGGGAGAGGATGGCAAAAACTTCATTCAGCGACCGTTCCTTCGGTACATCAATTTCCAGCGTCAGCGGGTCGACCAGGCGGTGGGCGTAACCGTCCACCAACAGTGCCTCCGGTGCCGCCGTCTCCAAGTCCAGCACAAACGTCTCCACGTTCAACTTGGCCAGCAGCGATTTTTTGTCCGTGTTCTCAACGATGCGGCCGTGATCGATGATGGCAATGTGGCGACACAGGGCCTCGGCCTCCTCCAGATAATGGGTGGTCAGAATCACGGTGGTCCCCTGGTCGTTGATTTCTTCCAACAGGGACCAGGTGGCCCGCCGCAACTCGATGTCCACACCGGCGGTGGGCTCGTCCAGAATCAGCAACTGCGGCTCATGCACCAGCGCCCGGGCGATCATCAACCGGCGTTTCATACCGCCCGACAACATCCGTGCCCCCGTCTGGCGCTTCTCCCACAGGCCCATCTTCCGCAGGTACTTTTCCGTTTGCTCGCGGGCCGGGCCGCGGGGCATGCCGTAGTAGCCGGCCTGCTGCATCACAATCTGCTGCACCTGCTCGAACTGGTTGAAATTGAACTCTTGCGGAACCAGACCAATCTGCCGTTTCATGCCCGCCGGGTCGTGATCCAGATCGATGCCAAAGGCCCGCACCGCCCCCGCACTCTTCGTGACCAGCGAGGTCACAATGCCGATCGTGGTCGATTTCCCCGCCCCATTCGGTCCCAGCAACCCAAAAAACTCCCCGGGCGGAACTTCTAGGTCAATTCCTTGCAAGGCCACCGTGCCATCACGATAGGTCTTGCTGAGGTTACGGATTTCCAGCGCTGGATTCGTAGTCGGCATCATGGTGATATGCAGGTGCCTCACCCCCGATCAAGCCGTACTTGATCGGGGGTGAGGTATTGGGACAAAAAACTCGAGAACCAATTAAATATCGTGAGCGAAAGACTCAAGTCCTGCGCCTACTCGATAAATAAGGAACCACAACGAAACAACGCGACGACGAACAGGGGCTATATTCGTTTATTGATTCGTTGTTTCCGTTGTTTCGTCGTGGTTCAATATTTTCAGCAAACATGCCCCGGAGCTACGTATTTTTTCGAGTGACTCAGACCAACCCTGGGGCACGGAGTGTTTTCGAGCGGAGGCCACGATACGACGTCGATTGGCCGCTGGCAAGCCTAGCTACCTGCGGGCAAGGCCCGCAGATAGTCTACAATATCGTCCGACTCGTGCATCCACTGGTCGCCACCTTCACGCTCTATCCGCAAACAAGGAACCATGGTGCGGCCCGTAGCGGCCTGTAGTTCTTCCTCGTACTGCGGCTCCGCGCGCTTATCACGCAACTCGATGGCATCGAGGCCCAGCTCGCCGAGAGCCTGCAGCACCTTCTGGCAATAGGGACAGCTGGGAAGGTAATATAAAGACATCTTCGCCATGACAAATTTTTCCTTCGAGGGTCGCTGGAGAGGCACTACCCGTCGCAGTGCCCTTACCACAGGTTACGCAACGCACGGAGCTGGAGGAAGACTTCCTGCGGTGTGGGATGCTCCGAGAGCGCGGGCCGTGACGCCCGCAGACGCCGAATCACCGTGGGCACGTCGAGCCGAAAAAACGTGTTGATTTCACGCTCCAGGCCGATCGTCGTGATCACCGGCTCCGCATCAACGGCAGGCAAATTGTCAAGCAACTCCCGGGCCCGCTGGTTTTCAGGCTCCAGCTCCAACGTAAACCGGAGGTTGTGGGCCAAGTAATCGTGCCCCGGGTAGACGCGGACATCATCAGGCAGTTCGAAGAGCTGCGCGACAAACGTGTCCCACAATGCCTGGGGATCACCGCCATGCAAGCAGTTGCCCACACCCGCGTGAAACAGGGTGTCCCCGCTCAACAAGGCAGCCGGCTCCGACTGCGCCAACAGGCAGACGTGGCTCAGCGTATGGCCAGGCGTGTCCAGTACCAGCAGCTCCACCGACGCGCCCACGCGGACCACGTCGCCCGCCCGCAGGCCACGATCGATTCCCTGGATGTCCGCGCGGGCGTGCGCCAACAGCTGGGCCCCGGTAGCTTCAATCAACGGTCGATTGCCACCTATGTGGTCGGCGTGGTGGTGCGTGTTGAGGATGTGGGTGATCTCCCACCCCCGGCTGCGGGCGCGGGCTAAGCACCCCTGGTGATCGAGCGGATCGACGGCCAGCGCCTGCCCGGTTGCGGGACACGCTACCAAATAATTGAAATTGCGGAGGGCACTACCCGTCCAAATTTGGTCAATCAACATCGAACTACCAGCGGGTGGGACCTCTCGGGTGCCAGCACACCGGTTCCAGCAACCGGTTGGCCTCTAAGCATAACCCAAACTGAAAACAAGGTCTCCACAAAGCCGGAATTTATCGACCAAATTTGACATAAAGCCAATTTTGACAATTGGTTACGGATACTCCTGCAGCACCGCCAGGGCAACAGACCAGTCGCCTGGGACAGGCCCCCCGGCGGAGCCGTAACGATTTTTCTTGGCCCAGGGGCTTGGTCTGCAGCCCGTTTCACCCTATTTTATGGGATTCGTTATTCAATGTTCTCTCTGCTCCAGACCGAGCCGTACCATCCATGGCTGTACCCAAACGCAAACACTCCAATTCCCGCTCCGGCAAGCGTCGATCTCACGATCGGCTGACCGCCAAACAACTGCAGGCCTGCTCCAAATGCGGTACGGCCACGCCCACGCACGTGGCTTGCCCCAATTGTGGCCACTACATGGGCCGGACTGTTGTTGAAACAGAAGCTTAAATCTGCCACAGTATGCCGCAGTTCCAGATGTCGCAGTTCCAGCCGGGACCTGTGAGAGAGCGAATTGGGGCACAGGCGTGCCGACTGAGGCTGCCCCCTCTGGCGTTTACCGCCCGACCTGACTGGCCCCCCCAGGTACCACATCCCCGCCCAGACACCTAGGCCCTTCCGTCACCAAGTCCCATGACTAAAACCGCGTTTCTTTTTCCCGGCCAAGGAGCCCAGACAATCGGCATGGGTGCCGAGTTGGCAGCCTCCTTACCCGCCGCCCGTTCCCTCTTTGACCAGGCGGCAGAGCTGCTAGGCTACGACCTGCTCGAACTGTGCACCCACGGCCCAGCTGAAAAATTGGACGCCACCGCTTACAGCCAACCGGCCTTGTTCGTCTGCAGCCTGGCCGCCCTCGAGCAACTCCAGCAAGAGTCGCCGGAGATGGTCCCAACCTGCGAACTTACCGCCGGGCTCAGCCTGGGTGAGTACACGGCGCTGGTCTTTGCTGGAGCAATTGACTTTGTATCCGGCCTCCAACTGGTGCACACCCGGGGACAAGCCATGCAAGCCGCGGCCGATGCGGTGCCGAGCGGGATGGTGAGTGTCCTCGGAGTGGAGCCAGCCCTGCTGGCAACACTCTGCGACCAGGCCCGGGAAGATGCAGAGGATGTTTTGCAGCTCGCGAATTACCTCTGCCCAGGCAACATTGTGGTTTCCGGCTCCCAAGCAGCCTGTAAACGGCTGGTGCCGCTGGCCCTGGCCGCGGGTGCCATCAAGGTGATCCCCCTGGCAGTGGCCGGGGCCTTCCACACGCCGCTGATGCAACCGGCAGTGGAAAAACTAACCGCAGCTGTCGCGGATGTCGAAGTCCGCACACCACGCATCCCGGTGCTTTCCAATGTCGATGCGCAGCCCCATACCGATCCGGAAGAAATTCGCTCCTTGTTGGTGAAACAACTCGTGCAGCCCGTGCTGTGGGAGGCTTCCATGCGGTGGATGATTGATCAATATGGCATTACGCACTGCTACGAAATCGGCCCCGGACGCGTGTTGCGTGGGCTCCTGAAGCGAGTGGCCCGCAAATTTCCCTGCGAAAATGTGGCGGCCTAGTGCACCCGCCCGTTCCGCGAATCGAACATCCGCGACAACACAACTTGTGCTGGCAGCACTCTCCCAGAGTATCTGTTCGTCGGCCAATGAGGCACGTTGTATTTTCCATCGACTGATTCTGAGGAACAAATTATGTCCGCTGCAAACCGTCGCATTCAAGTAGATCTCTCGGATCAAGTTGCGGTTGTCACAGGTGCTTCGCGCGGGATTGGCAAAGCCATTGCGGTCACCTTGGGTGCTGCCGGTGCCCGGGTTGCCTGCATTGCACGCAATCAAGAAAAACTCCAGGAAACGGCCCACGAAATCTCCGCGGCCGGCGGCACAGCCGCCGTGTTTGCCTGCGATGTCACCGATTCCGCGGCAGCTACCCAAGTTATCGAGGCCGTAGTGGACCAATGGGAAAAAATTGACATCCTGGTGAACAATGCGGGCATCACGCGTGACACACTGATCCCGCGGATGAGCGATGAAGAGTGGGATGACGTGATTGCGACCAACCTGCGCTCCGTCTTCCTGTTCACCCGGGCCGGTATCCAGGCCATGATGCGGAAGCGCTACGGGCGCATCATCAACATCTCAAGCGTCTCGGGCATCATGGGAAATCCGGGCCAAGCCAACTATTCGGCCTCCAAGGCCGGCATCATTGGGCTGACACAAACGGTCGCGCGTGAAATCGCTGGCCGCAAGGTTACCGTAAATGCCATTTGCCCGGGGTTCATCGCCACGGAAATGACCGACGCACTGGGCCCAGCCGTGCAAGATGAAGTCAAGAAGCGCGTGCCTGCCAAACGCCTCGGAGAAGCAGCCGAAGTTGCCGATGCGGTGCTGTACCTGGCCAGCGAATCCGGTGCGTACATTACGGGCCAAGTGCTCACCCTGGATGGCGGCCTCACCGCCTGAGGCAGCTCGTATCGCGATCCCAGTACAGAGAGTCCCGGGGGAGGTCGATGCCCCTCCCCGCAGACGACCTAGACATTTTTTCGGAGAAACGCTATACCTTGACCTCCCTTACAAATTTACAGCGATGACGTAGGTTTCCTGCACGTGGGCGGCGCCCAGGTGGCCTCCCACAATTTTACCCCTCGGCAGCGCTATATTTTTTTCGGAAAATCCTTTAATGTATTTCCAGGCGAACGAAGACCCCACAACCACACCGGAGTTGTGGCACACCGGAGTTGTGGCACACTGGAGTTGTGGCACACCGGAGTTGTGCAGCAGCCGAGAAAGCTAGCAACACCAGACGGTTTTGGGACGTGCGATAAGCCATCTTTTGCAGGCCTGCAAACAGAATATCCAAAT
>CAMYJY010000001.1 GCA_947258835.1 uncultured Pirellulales bacterium | reverse complement strand
CTGAAGCGACTCTTGATTGGGTCCGTGGCGGAACGCGTGCTGCGGCTGGCACATTGCCCAGTGTTGGTCCTCCGTCAGTGATGTGAGATGTGAGATGTGAGATATTTGATGTGGGGTCAGTAATGTGAGATGTGAGATGTGAGATATTTGATGTGGGGTGCTGCTTCGTCTATGTGGGATGTGTGATGTGTGATATTTGATGTGGAACTCCCGCTGGGGAGAACCCGTCCGTGCGGTATGCGGTGCGACGCAAGGCATGGACGACTGCCGTCGGCGTGGCCGCGGACGCGTAGATGGTGCAGATCGGTTGCCCACGGGCAATCTCTCTTCCCACTGGGGGTATGTCCGCCAGCTGAGGCCAGGAAGCCGTGCCGGCTTGCCGTAGCCAGCTCTGCTGGAGTTCGGCGGACACCGTCAGCGAGGATGTGGCGAACAAAATCGCCTTGCCAAACACGGTGCCCGCGCTTTCCCGCGCCTGTTCGACAATTTCCATACTCGCCGTGTACCGCGGGTTGACCTCCACGATCCAAAATTGATCACCAGCGGCCCGCAGGTCGACCCCATACCACCCCTCCAACTGAAACTCCTCGCACAACACAGCCCCCAAACGTTTCAATTGCGATTCCCACTGGGCGGAGAGTGGCCAGGGTGCCACCGAACCACAGTACTGGAATCTCGCGGCCCCGGTCCATGTCGCACCGACAAGCTGTTGGCTCAGCCCCCAAAACTGTCCGCCATGATACACGGCCGCCAGGGAAAGGCCTGGGATCCACCGCTGGCGGTAGGGACCCGCCGGCAACGTGCTCACACCAGCACCGCCGCTGCCACGATATGTTTTACTGAGCCACTGGCCAGGGAGGGCTCCGGCAGAGGTCTGGACACGTGTCTCCGGAAACTGAAATCCGGTCAGGACCTCTTGCAAGACGAGCGGGTCGCGGACACGTCGGAGTTGCGGCCCATGCTGGCCCTCCACGGGGCAGATGGCCGCCATCGCGTCGACCACGGCGGGATAGTTTTCCAGGCCACCGGTGTACATCCAGCGACTGCAACCCGCTTGCCGCAGCCAGGGCAAGAAACCGTCCGGGTAATCCGTGATGCGTGTTACCGGACAAACTGCCGCTAAATCCACGTCGGCAAACACATCCGCAGCAACCACCCGTCTACCCGCCCGCAGCTGCGCCTGGGCTGCTGCACGAGCGCTCGCCCCCACCACACCGAGAGTTCCCACCCCGTTTTCCTTCCATCCGTCGTTTCCACAAGAGATCAGGCCGCACGCTGGCTGTCGAAACCAGGCAAGGTAAGTTGTCGCGGGGGGGTACGCCGCTCCTGGTAGAGGGCCCGGTAGCCGTCTGCCAAGTGCCCCATCACCTCCAACACCAACAAATCCGCCCGATTCATCACATGACGGGCGCTGCGATTTCCCAAACCCTGGACGAGTTCTTCCAGTACCTGCACGTGCAATTGCATGGCCCGCTGCGCGGAAATACCCCAGGCTGCCAGGAGCTGGGCCAGTTCGTTCATCTCTTCTGCCAAGTTGCCCACGCCCATGATCACATAGGTGCGGAGCAGGTCGTCATAGTGCGAGACCAAAGCCTCCGGCAATGCCACAGGCGACTCGGCACTGGCCGTAGCCGTTCTGGCCAAACAGTCGTCCAAGGCCTCCTCGACTTGGTCCGCTGCTGCCGTGGACGCCCCGGACTCACTGTGCAAGGTTTCTAGGTCATCAATCAAAGCCCGCTGCTGATCCAACAGCCGTTCGGCCTCTTGGTGCTCTTGCTGCAGCCGTTGTCGCTCGGCTTGTACGAGGCGGCGATTTTCCCGCACGATATTGGAACGCTCGATCGCCCGCGCAAACTTCCATAAAATCCCCCGGACCGTGGTCTCCGCCACACAGCAGTAGTCGTCGGCCCCCACCTCATAACACAACGCATCCACTTGATGCGCGGGCGCGGAACCGAGCAGGATCACCGGGTGATCATGACCACCACCGCGGAGACCTTCCACAAAGTCGAGCGCGTCGAGCACTTCCGGTTCGTGACTCACCAACACCGCATCGAACACTTCGTCACGGAGTCGGGCCATGCCGGCCGTGACACCAACAACCTCCTCCAACAGGATCTGCGCCGCGCTATCCGAGGCAAACGCCTCCGCCAGCCAACCGCCCGTGCGATGCAACGTGGTAATGTAAAGCACCTTCATCCGCGCAGGCAAAACACCACGGGTGGCAATTCCTGCCAGCTGAGGCGCCACAGACGGAACCGTACGGGCCATCACATATCCAATCTGCAGTTTCTGAAAAAACGGCCGGAAGCCGTTCTTTCAGAAGTAAATGGATCTGAATCAAAGTCGATCGTGAAGACCATAACAACCGACCCGATTCCAGTCAACACAGGGGCGTGACGGACCCCACCGCGGGGTGCAGGAAGGGGCTTGTTTCGGTGGGGATAGCCCAGGTTGTTCACGCCCACGTCATTCACGCGTAGGCGGGAATCCAGTAGCAGGCGCGGGTCGTCTAGATTCCCGCCTACGCGGGAATGACGTGGGAGAGACGCGGGAATGACGTGGGAGAGACGCGGGCATGACGTGGCAGAGACGCCGAAATGACGCCAGAGGGCGGCCAGCTCGACGCCCCGCAGACTGCTGCTGTCAAAAACCGGCGATTGGCCTAGAATACCGACCCTGACAGACTTTTGGGGGCGGGGGTGGCGCGTCCGCAGACACGACTAAGGTACGATGACACAAATTGCCTATCTCGATTGTGCTAGCGGTGTCCGTGGCGACATGCTGTCGGCCGTGCTGGATGCCTGCGCCGCGCAGGGGGCCCTCTGCGCCGAAATCCAAGCCGTATGGATGTTTGTGGCCGGCATCGGCCTGCTGACCTACCTCTTACTAAAACGCTCTTATCGCTATTTTGGTCGACAGCGGCAGTCCAATTCCCAACCGCTAGAACACATCCATCGCCCTACCGGCCCTTGGGACGGTGCCCAGCGGGACAGCTTGGCCCAGATTGAAAGACAAAAAGTCGACATGTACGAAATGTCACGGGACCTAAGCGGCCAACTGAATTCCAAGATCCTTGTGCTGGAGCAACTTATCTCGCAAAGTCAGCAGCAAATCCAGCGCCTGGAGGAACTGATCAAGCAACGCGAATCAAAATAAGGTTGGTTAACTGGTGCGTTTCCGAAGCTAGCAATTCACTCCCTGCTGAGCCATTCCTACGGCAGCAAAGGAACCACAGCGAACGCAACGACGAACAAGGACTTATTTTTCATTTGTTGATTCGTTGTTTCATCGTGGTTCAAAATTCTCAGCAAACAAACTCCAGGGCGGGTAGCACCGGTTGACCGATAGGTCTACCGGTGTGACGAAGGCACCAGCTGCGCAATTGCCTGCCGAATCTCTGCGGCTCCTTCCGCGGGTTTCTGACAGCTATATCCTTCGCACACATAAAGTCGCGGCGACTCACCAGAGCTTGCTTTGCCGCGCAATAAGTCCGCCAGTGCGTCCGGTGCCCGATCGGCCGCGGGCCCGGCGTAGGCAAAAACCTTGTGGGGCAAAAAACAACGCTGCAGGTCCGCCAACACTTCCCGGGTCGCTGCTTGCTGCAGATCCCCGGCCAGCACCAGCTCGTAGGTGGGCCCTAGCTGCAAATCCGCCGCCAGCAACATTTGACTTGCAGCCGAGGGTGCCTGCCGCATCAGATCCACGGCGGCTTGCACGGTTTCCAGCGCCGCCTCCGCGAAGGATGCCTGGCCAGTCAATTTGGCCAAGCGGAGCAAGACCGTGGCAGCCATGGCATTGCCACTCGGTACGGCACTGTCGGCAAAATCCTTGTTGCGGACAATCAGCTGCTCCTGATCGTCGGCCGTAAAGTAAAAACCGCCTCCGGCCGCATCGCGAAACCTGGCCAGCACCGTCTCCGCCAGCGCCAGCGCCTGCTCCAGGTACCGACCCTGCAGCGTGGCTTCGTACAGCGAGACCAAACCCTGGGCCAGGCAGGTGTAGTCGTCAAGATAGGCCTCCAGCTGGGCCTGCCCCCCGCGCCAGGTGTGCAGCAGCCGGCCATCCTCCCGGCGGAGTCGGGTCAGCAGAAAATCGACCGCCTGTTCCGCCGCCGCCAGGTACTTGCCTTCACCCAAAACGGCCCCCGCACGTGCCAACGCGTCCACTATGAGACCGTTCCAGGCGACGATCACCTTATCGTCCAGGTGGGGACGAACACGTTGTTCGCGGTGGGCAAACAACTGGGCTCGGCTGGTGGCCAGTTCTGCTTGCAGCGTTTCCGGATTGCGGCCCAACAACTGGGCCTGCTGGGCCAGTGTGTTCGGCAAATTTAAAATATTGGTCTGTTCAAAATTGCCCGCAGCGGTGATATCGTACACCGCACAAAATGTCTCGGCGGCGTCGGGGTCTAGCACGGAGCGGACCTCGGCCGGCGTCCAGGTATAAAATTTTCCTTCCACGCCCTCGCTGTCGGCATCTTCCGTACTATAAAAACCGCCCTCCGGCTTTTCAAAATGCGGCACCAACCAGCGAGCATCGACCGCATATCGGGCAAAGCCACCCCCCAAATGATCGTAGATACCGCCCGCCGCCATCCGGTCCAGCGTAAGTCGCACCATCTCCAGCGCCTGGGCATCACCACTACGGTGCCAGCGCCTGAGCAGGAACTGCAAGCTCATCGGGGCGGGGAATTTTGGGGCCTCGCCAAATCCTCCATACGTGCCGTCAAAGTTACGGCTGAGGGCGCTGGCCGCCGCCGTGAGTATGTCAGGCGTTAACGAGCCAGCAGACCGCTCCTGACTCCCCAGACGGGCCAGCTCGTGCGTCAATCGCTCCGCCGCCTCGTCCACGGCCACACGTTTGTTGTCCCAGGCAGCGGCCACTCCGGCCAGCACCTGATCAAATCCTGGCATCCCCCGCGCCGCGCGCGGCGGCCAATAGGTACCCGCATAAAACGGCTTCCGCTCCGGCGTGAGAAACACACTCATGGGCCAGCCCCCCCGACCCGTCATCAGCTGGGTGGCCTGCATGTACAGCTGGTCCAAGTCGGGCCGTTCCTCACGGTCCACCTTGATGCAGATAAATTTTTCGTTGAGCAACTTGGCCAGCCCTGCATCCTCAAAACTCTCGTGCTCCATCACGTGACACCAGTGACAGGCCGAGTAGCCAATCGAAAGAAAGATGGGCTTCTGCTCACGACGTGAGCGCTCCAGGGCTTCCGCTCCCCAGGGATACCACTCCACCGGGTTGTGCTGGTGCTGGAGCAAATAGGGGCTGGTTTGACCAGCAAGATGATTGGGCATAACTGTGATGTGAGATGTGTGATGTGAGATGTGTGATGTCATCGTCATTCCCGCGCAGGCGGGAATCTAGACGAACTGCGGCTGCTACTGGATTCCCGCTTGCGCGGGAATGACGTGCACAAATTGGATTACCTCCTGCAAGGGAATTTCAATGTCAAATTACCCTCGCTGCAATCTGGGATACCCATTTTTCCCCACAGTCTGCCAGGCCTCTGGCACACCGCGAGGTCCGTCCTCTCTGCGGGCGGACCGCACGACGGTTCCCTTCTGCCCCACCGTTGGTTATCCTGCATGCATTGCGGCACGTCCAGGCATTTTAACTCGGAGTACTCAGCCACGGCCAAGCACAGCAAGAAACAGGGGGCAGAAAAAGACGCCTCCAAAAACGAAAAGCTCATCGCCCAGAACCGCAAAGCGCGGCACGACTATCATGTGCTGGAAACGCTGGAATGCGGCATCGTGCTCACTGGCAGCGAGGTCAAAAGCCTGCGCGGTGGGCTCCTGTCCATGGAAGAGGCCTACGGCCGCGTGCAAGACGGTGAGCTGTGGCTGATCGGCACCAATATCCAGGAATACTCCTTCGCCCACCAACTCAACCACGTGCCCAAGCGTCCCCGCAAGCTACTCTTGCATCGGCGTGAGATCCAAAAATTTGCCGCCCAGGCTTACGAAAAAAATCTCACGCTCGTACCGCTAAAAATGTATTTTAAGCGGGGCCGCGCCAAGGTCTTGATGGGCATTTGTCGTGGCAAAAAACTCTATGACAAACGAGAATCGCTCAAGAAAAAAGTGATGCAGCGGGATATTGAGCGAGGAATGAGGCGGTAGGTCCCCCTCACGTCCCGCGGACCAGCCCTCACGTCCCGCGGACCAGCAGCGCCACGGCCTGGCCTGTCAGCTTATGATTCAGAGCGAGTGTCACCGGCGCGCGGAGAGGTTGGCAATCCGTAACCACCTGCACCGGGCAGGCGGGGTCGGGTTGCTCATAATTGAGTGTGGGCGGGACCACACCATGCTGCTGCGCCAGCAAACTGATGGCCAACTCGGCAGCGCCGGAGGCAGCGCCCAAATTTCCCATAAAACTTTTGGGAGCGGTTACCGGCACATCGCCGAGCACGGCTTGAATCTGCGACGCTTCGCAGGCGTCATCCTCAGGGGTGCTTAAGCCATGGGCGTTTACCTGGCCTATCTCAGCGGCCGACAGCTGAGCCCACTCCAGCGCCGCGGAAATGGCCTGGCCAATGGCCTGACCTGTCGGCCGACGGATCGCGGCACACGGCTCGCAGCGCCGACCATAGCCGAGCACCTGGGCGTGCGCGGGCACCCCCCGCCGCTCCGCATGGGCCCGGCTCTCCAGCACAAATACCGCCGCGCCCTCACTCCCCACAGCCCCGTCTCGGGCCACGTCAAACGGTCGGCACGCCGCAGCTGGGTTGTCGGTTTGCCGCGACATCCCAAACCCACCATGCCAGGCCAAGTCGACCGGTGAGAGCATGGAACTGGTGCCACCGGTGAGCATCACGTCGGCATGCCCCCGCGCAATGACATCGGCGGCCTCAATCATGGCCATTAAGCTCGAGACGTCCCCTTGCACCACGGTGTTATTCGGCCCCCGACAATCGTGCGCGATCCCAATGTGGCAGGCCGTCATGTTGGGCAAATACTTGAGCATCCACAACGGGTACAGTTCCCGCATGGCTAGGCCCCACTTCTCAAAATCAAAGCGTCCCTCCTCCGCACACGCCACGTTGAAGGCACCGACCAACTCGTCCAACTCCGAACGAAAGACGCTGGTACCCAACACGACCCCCATCCGCTCGGGAGCCACGGGGGCTTGGTCCAACTGAGCCTCGGCCCAAGCCAACTCCGCTGCCGTGAAACCCAGCTGCGTTTCCCGGCACATCACCTTCAGGCTTTTGCGGGGCTTCACGTACTGCTTGGGCTCGAATGCGGGAACCACGCCTCCCAGCGGCACCGGATAGCCACTCTCGGACAGCTCCGGTAGCACCCGCACGCCACTACGACGATTTTCAATTGCCGACCAGACGGCTTCACGACCCACGCCTAAGGGGCAAACAATTCCCATACCGGTAATGACAACGTCGTGCACAGCCAAAATACAACTTATGAGGGTCGGGGTCGATTTGATACCATATGCCGCGGGACAAAATTGTCTCTCACCCCGCAGCCACCAGTCTAGCCGTGCTGAAAAAGGTCAACAAGCTAGGGCCTGCCCTCGGCTCGACCGGGGGCCCGTCCGCAGCTGGAACGGGGGACGGCAGCCTCGGGGTCTGGCTCATTTTTTCGGCGCGCATCGGCGTCTTACCAGCGCCAGCCCAACCGCCGAAAAAATGTGCCTGACCCCTTCGACTCCGCGGACCCCTTCGACTCCGCAGAAAAACCGGTCCCCACATCCCTCTTGCTCCCCCACCTGCTCCAGCCTAGCCAACGCTGGAAAACCAAGATAAAATCATCGGTTCCAAATTTGGCCCATGAAGCCGAGTGCGGGCAAAGTGCTAGCTGCCAAAAGCGTCGGTTCCCGGGCGGCTTATTGCCCCGGGCACTGGTTGTTCTGGGCACTGGCGGGAATATGGAAGTACTGAAAATCGGCATTCCGGCCGTCTGTCGTCCGTTTGCATTTCCCCACCCAGCCAGGTCAACGCAATCGCTCCCACCGGCATGGCCGGTTTATTGTTTCGTAGGATATCTGAGATACAGGTTTGGTTCTCCGACGGAGGATTCCCTTGGTAGCAAGCAGCAACGGCTCCCCCACCGCAACGACACCTCAGGACAACTCCGCTGGCGAGTTTTCACTATCTCAAGCGCGGTCCATTGTGGGAGAATTTTTTAGTCCCGATCCGTGGATCTACTGGCCCGATTTTTTACTCAGCATGCTGCTGGGTGTGTTTTTCTTCGTGCTGGTCCAATCCCCGGAACTGGTGACTGCGGAAGCAGCCTGGTACGAGCCCATTCGGATTGTCAGTTTTTTGCTTTCTTCCCTGCTCTACTACCGGGCCGTGCTGTTCATCCACGAGCTGGTCCATATTCGCGATGGAGAATTTACCGCCTTTCGCATCGTGTGGAACCTCTTGTGCGGCATCCCTTTTCTGGCACCTACGTTTGTCTACTATACCCACTTGGATCACCATCGCCGCAAACACTACGGCACCAGCCTGGACGGCGAGTACATTCCGCTGGCCACCATGCCGACCTGGCAGATTTTGTTTTATCTCTCCCAGATCTTCGTGATTCCGCCCTTGGCCGTCATCCGGTTCGGTGTGCTGACCCCACTCAGCTGGATCAGTCCCACCCTCCGCCGCTGGGTCCACCAGCACGCCTCCTCCATGATTATGGATCCCAAGTACATTCGCCCCTTACCCACACCGCGCGTGTTGCGGATCATCCGCCTGCAAGAGGTGCTCTGTTTCTTATGGATCGCCTTTATTGCCGTGCGGCTGACCACTTCCTTTGGCATCGTGTTTGCGGAGCCCTTGCCACTAACATTTCTCCTGCAGGCCTATCTGACCGGGGTGTTTATCCTCGCCACCAATGCCGTGCGAACGCTGGGGGCCCATCGCTGGACCAATCCGGGCGGAGAAATGAATTTTGTCGAACAAATGTTGGATTCGGTGAATTACCCCCGCCACCCCTTCCTGAGTGGCCTGTGGGCCCCCGTGGGGCTGCGTTTTCACGCACTGCACCATATCTTTCCTTCGATGCCCTACCACGCCCTGGCCACGGCCCACCGCCGGCTGATGCAGGAGCTTCCCGCCGACTCACCCTACCGGCAATGCAATGCCGACTCCCTCACCGAAGTGATGACCACCCTCTGGCGGCGTGCCCGGAAAAACGGGTTTTTTGTGGCACGTCCCAAAACGGCTTAATGCTGCCGGTGACCGCTGGCCTGGATAACGTCTTGATTGGTGGGAAATGCTGATGAACGAACTGATGACGAAAGAAATGCTGCCGCGCGCGCTGGGTGCTAGCGACGACACCACTCCGGTCGAAAACAAAGCCCAGCTGGTGGAATATCTGGCAGCCGGCTGTAAGCCAGCGGATACGTTCCGGCTCGGGGCCGAGCAGGAGCAGTTTGTGTACCGCGCCCACGACTACCGCCCCGCGACGTACGACGGCCTGGATCCAGGAATCCGCGCGCTGCTCGAGGAAATGGCCCGCTGCGGCTGGGAGTCGGTCCAGGAAAACGATCTGCCGATTGCACTCCGCCAAGCAGATCGATCGATTACGCTGGAGCCGGGCGGCCAGCTGGAATTGTCCGGGGCGCCCCTGGGGAATGTCCACGAAACGGCAGAGGAAACGCGGGCCTATCATCGGCAACTCAGCACGTTGTCCAGCGAACTGGGCTTGCGTTTTTTGGCCTTAGGCCATCAACCCAAATGGTCGGGAAGTGAATTGACCTGGATGCCCAAACAGCGCTACCGCATCATGCGGGACTACATGGCGCGGCAAGGTTCCTTGGGCCTGGAGATGATGCAGAGCACCTGCGCGATGCAAGTCAATTTGGATTTCTCCAGCGAAGCGGACATGGTGCGAAAATTCCGCGTGGCGCTGGCGCTGCACCCGCTGGTCACCGCCCTGTTTGCCAACTCACCGTTTGTCCGCGGAACACCCAGCGGCTACCTCAGTTATCGCAGCCGCATTTGGAGTGAAACCGATCACGACCGCTGCGGCAATCTGCCTTTCGTATTCGAGGAAGGCATGGGATTCGAACGCTACACGGATTACGTGCTGGACGTGCCCATGTACTTTGTCATCCGAGAGGGGGTGTATCTGGACGCCAGCGGCTTGTCCTTCCGTGATTTTCTCGACGGCAAACTATCGGTTCTCCCTGGCCAACGGCCCCTGCTGCAGGATTGGGTGACGCACCTGTCGACCGTCTTCCCGCAGGTGCGTTTGAAGAAAATTCTGGAAGTGCGCGGTGCGGATGCGGGAGATTCCCCAGTCCGCATGGCAGCCTTAACCGCGTTGTGGGCGGGAATCCTGTATGACACGGAGTCGTTGGAGGCGGCCTGGGAGCGGGCTAAAACGTGGACGCCTGCCGAGCAACAGGCACTGGAAACCAGCGTTGCCCAGCACGGTTTCGCGGCTCCCTTTCGTGGGGGTACGGTGCAAGATCTCTGCCTGTGGACCCTGGACCTGTCGCGGCGAGGTCTCCAGCGACGCAACCGCAGGAACGAGCAGGACCAGGATGAAAGCTGCTACCTGGCACCGCTGCAGGAGGTCGCCGAGGCAGGACAGACTTTCGCCGAGCAACTTGTGCGGCGCTTCGCGCACGAGTGGGACCACGATATCGACATCGCCATCCGCACCCTGTGCCAGGAGACCTTGTCGTGAGCGGGCGAAACGGCAGCGGTCAAAATGCCTTCCGAGCGGTAGCCTGGTTCATCTGCTAGCTACCGGCGGCGTCAGGCAGCATTTGATTATCTTACTCAAAGTGAGTCCCTGTTTTCAGTTTGAGTTATCTTAGCACCTGAAAAAGATTGCTGAAGTCGTCGGTCCAAAGAATGCTTTTCTGGCCTTCCCAGTGAGCTGGGGAACTCCTGAGAGTGATGCGACGATCGTGCAGCAATGTGGGGTTGTCCGTAAGGAGGACCCAATCGGATTCTTCCCTGGCCTGGCCGAGGTCCTGCGGACTGGTGATGAGCAGCGGGGTTTGCTGGAACTCAATGGCCAGCCCTTTCACAACCGGACTGAGATCAAGGTAACGGTTGGTGATATGCAAGGCAAGAATACCATTGGGTTTCAGATGTTTGAGGTAGAGTCCAAATGCTTCTCGGGTGAGGAGGTGGATGGGCACGGCGCCCCCAGTAAAGGCATCCAGTACCAAGAGATCAAACTGGTGTGGACCACTTTTGATTAGCTCCTGCTCGAGCTGGATACGAGCATCGCCGATGATCACGGAAATCTCCGCTGGCGAGTCGGACAGATAGGTGAAGTACTTCTTGTTGAGTTGAATGACATCCGTATTGATTTCGTAGAACCGGATAACGTCTCCCGGTCGGCCATGTGCGGCGATCGTACCGGTGCCCAGGCCGATGACGCCGACGTGAAGACCGCTGGCATTGTTCGTCGTTCTACCGGTTGCTCTCTGTTGGCGGTGAGGATGAAATCGCAGGGCCAGGTCGATGCCGCTATTTCTGGCGTAATAAGAAATCGGTGTTTTGCTCAGTTGACCAGCCGTAAACTGGTTGCCGTGCATGATCTCACCGTAATACATCGATCGAATGGGATTTGTGCCGTGAACCCTGGTTCCAGAATCGTGAGCAGCCATGGAATCCAGTGGCCCAAAATCCTCCTCGTAGATCCGCAGGACGCCGTAAAAGTTGCGGGATGAGGCCAGGGGATTGAAATGGACATCC
This sequence comes from uncultured Pirellulales bacterium, assembly GCA_947258835.1. Taxonomy (GTDB): domain Bacteria; phylum Planctomycetota; class Planctomycetia; order Pirellulales; family Lacipirellulaceae; genus Bythopirellula. The sequence goes on along the minus strand of CAMYJY010000001.1, from coordinate 19,159 downwards.
CGAGCGTGCTGAAAGAGCACCGCGGTCAACAAAATCGCAGCCAGACCCCAGGCTATTTGCCAGGCAATACGTCGCGGCCGTGCTTTGGTTCTGACCAAACAGATTCCCACCAGCAGGAATGCGAGGATCAAACCTGTGTGGAGTTCCCACAGTCCCTGGAAAATATGGGGAGCGATCAGGCTGACAAATACGCCGCCGCAAGCACCACCGACGGCGACCGTGAGATAAAAACCTGTCAAATAATGGGGAGCCGGCTTGATCCGTACCAGTTCTCCGTGACAGACCATGCAGCAACTGAACAAGCAAAATGAATAAATGCTGATCTGAGCCAACATTCCTGGATCCTGCTCGAGCAGGTAGTGCAGCAGTCCGACGACCGCAGCGATACCAAAGAGTGCCAGGGAAACCCAAAACTGGCGTTTGTACCAGGCCTCCCGATCAAAGCAGATGATAAAAGAAATCAGGTACAGACTGAGAGGCAAGATCCAGAGGAAGGGAACAACCGCAATATCCTGTGAAATTTGGTTTGTTACGGCCAGCAACATGATGGAGGGAGCGGTCGCGAGTCCTAGCCAGAGAAGTTTTTGCTGCCACGTTGGTCTCTGGGGAGAGCGTGGCAGCGCCGTAGAGGACCTCTGCTCCTGCGTGGACGCCGTGGTGCGGCCAGCCCGGGAATACCGCACGGCGCAGATCCCACACACGACGGCATAGACGACATAGCCTACCTGCCAGGCGCTGGCTTGGACCCTCAGCGTCAGAAGTGGTTCGACCAAAAAGGGATAGGTTAACAATCCCAGCAGGGATCCCAGATTGGACAAGACAAACAAGCGATAGGGAGAGCGCCCGGGATGGGTTTGGGCAAACCAATGCTGCAGCAAGGGACTGGTGGAAGAGAGGGCCAGATAGGGGATACCAATATGGGTAGCCAAGAGGAAGAGGATGGAGGCAATCGGGCTTTCTGTTCCCGTTGGTTTGAGCGCCCCGTCCGGTTGGATCTCCAGCATGACAACAGAGATCATGAGCAGGCCGAGATGCATGATGCACTGTGTCTTTGGAGCGGCGTTTCCTAGCAGGTGAGCATAACCGTATCCCAAGATGAGCAGCGCCTGAAAAAATACCATGCAGGTCGTCCAGACCGCAGGACTGCCTCCGAACCAGGGTAAGATAAACCGCGCGATGACCGGCTGGATCTGGAAAAGCAGAAAAGAACCAAGAAAGATCGTGGCAGCATAAAGGGCTATCGCACTCAGCCGAGTAGGCTGGGGTTTTCGCGGCGTTCCTAGTTTCATAACCTCATACCGGGAAAATTGTTAACTTGTTGCGTTGGCATTTGACTTCTCAGGCAAGATGCGGTAGGTTCGTGAACTCCAACATTTGGAATCCTCGAACACCTTTTGTGCTGCGCACACCGACACATGTCCGGCTACAACTGGCTTGATCGTGGCTAGCGCGATTGTGACGCCTCTGCCGGACAGGTGTCGGTGGCACCCAACGTTGGTAACGATTTTTTGGGGGGTGGACAGTAGACATTTTTTGTCTGCTAAGCAGGGACCAGTGGATTGTTCTGCTTCTCTGTCATTCCCACATCCTTTCCGTCATTCCCGCGCAGGCGGGAATCCAGTAGCAGTGCCCGTGGTCTAGATTCCCGCCTGCGCGGGAATGACGCAGGAGCGCGGCGGGAATCCAGCGGGGATGCTGACGCGCCCCCCCCTCCTTTTCTCCTGGGATAAAATCGTTACCAGCGTTGGGTGCCACCCTACAGTTTGGCAAACCTTTCCTGAGTTGCCAGGGGAAAACCTCAAGGTTTCGCCTTCAGGGAGGGTGTTTGACCCATTGGCGGGACAATATAAAACCTCAAACTGGAAGCAAGGCTTCCATGAAGCCGGTAAAGCCTGGGGAATCAAGTACACTCCCAGCACCAAGCGGTGTCAAAATGGTACAGGCCTAAAAGTGAGATAGACATGCATGACTGCCTCGTGATTGGAGGGGTTCGCATCGACCCTAGTCTTTTGCAGCGACGACAGATCGAGCCGTGTCGCTTGGAGGAGTGCCACGCGGTTTGTTGTTCGGGGGGGGTGTGGCTCGATGTGGATCTCCAAGCGAAGATCCTCCAGTGGTCGCGGACCATCAAGTCCTTTCTCCCTCCGGACCGGCATGATGAAAGGAGGTGGTTTGGCGAGGAAAGAAGCGATCGCGATTTTCCCTCGGGCCGCTGTGTAGAGACCACAACGGTTGCCCGTCCCAGCCAGCCCGAAAAAAGGTGCTGTGTTTTTCTTCAACCTGACAACAAGTGCGTTCTGCATTCCATCTCGGAAATCCATCAGCTTGGCTCACCCGGTCTCAAACCGTTTTATTGTGCGATCCATCCTCTCTACATGGAAGACAACGTATTGACCATAGAGGATGACCCACTGGAGGATCTCCGGGGCGGCTGGTGCCGGCGTCCCGCGCGCACAGCCCGTCCTGTCTATGAAATTTTTCGCACGGAAGCACTCATCGTGTTGGGTGAAGATGGATATCGTGAGTTGCTGCAAAAGGCCGTCCAGGATCATCAAGCTGGAAAAAGAAATCACCCTCGACTTAAGATCGTGATTCTTTACGATGCGGATGCCGACGCGGCGTCCAATCCTGCTGAAAACATCCCTCCCAGCACGGACGTGGGGGTTGTCGTTCGAGAGGTAGAAAACAGTTTACAACAGCTCGGTCATACCGTCGCTCGTGTTGCAGCAGCCAGGCCAATCGAAACCACGATCGCGCAGCTCCGCGGCCAGGCACCGGATTTGATCTTTAATTTGTGTGAAAGTTTCCGTGACATCGCCCAGCAAGAGGGAAATGTTGCTGGGCTACTGGAACTGCTAGGCATCCCTTTCACGGGCGGTTCCTCGGCGACATTGCACCTGGCTCTTCACAAGGCACGTCTGAAAGAGGTCTTAACCGCCCACGGTATTCCCACGCCGAACTGGTTTGTAACCGACGATCCATTTTTTACTTGGGACCGCCAGGTCACATTCCCTGCCATCGTGAAGCCCGTGGCGGAGGACGCCAGCATTGGCATCGGGATCCAGTCGGTCGTGCACAACGTCGACGACCTGAGGGCGCGGGTAGGACACATCGTTCGGCGGCATCGGCAGCCGGCCTTGGTGGAAGAGTTCGTCGACGGTCGTGAGATCAACGTCGCGGTTCTTGGTGGAGCCGTGCTGGAAATCTCCGAGATCGATTTTTCCTCCTTGGATCCAGGGCTGCCGCGCATCGTGACGTACCGGGGCAAATGGGACGAAAGCAGCCCGGAATATGTGGGGACGATTCCCGTCTGTCCGGCAAAGCTTTCCCAGACGCTACGCGAACAGGCTGAGTCGTTAGCCGTTCAGGTTTGGGAGTTGTTCGAAGGTCGAGACTACGCACGAATCGACATGCGTATTGACGGGCAAGGCACGGTCTACGTCTTGGAATTCAACCCCAACCCTGATTTATCCAGCGACGCGGGGTTGGCCCGGAGTGCCCGCTCCAGGGGGTGGTCCCATGAGCGGCTCGTGGCTGAAATTGTACGTCTCGCGCAAAAGAGAGTTTCCGCCGATGTCGTGGGAATCCAAGCGGGCTTGGAGCCATCAACTTATGAGGAGAAATGAACGTGGAAGAATGGCAAAAGCTACTTATTGATGGTGTCCATCGCGTCCGCGAACTGAAACAGAAGTTTCCGCACCTTGATGAAGAAGAGATTGAGCACATCATAAGCATCTATCCTGTGCGGATCAACAAATACTATCTGGGATTAATTCGTTCCCCGGACGATCCCATCGCGCGGCAGGTTCTCCCGGACCCAGCGGAAATCTACGAGATGTCCCAAGGGGTCCGCGAGGACCCTTTGAACGAAGAAGCGGATGCCGTCGTGCCAGGCTTGACCCACCGTTACCCCGATCGGGTTCTGTTCTACGTCAATCACCAGTGCCCAATCTACTGCCGTTACTGCACGCGCAAGCGAAAGATCGGCGACCCAAATTCAGTGAACCATGACAATATCCGTGCCGGACTGGAGTACATCCGGGAGCATCAGGAAATTCGCGATGTCGTTCTTTCTGGCGGCGACCCGCTCATGCTCAAAGACGAGTTGCTGGGCGATATCGTGGGACAGGTGCGATCGATCCCTCATGTGGAAGTGATCAGGATTGGCACACGCATCCCGTCCACGTTGCCACAGCGCGTGACACAAAAAATGTGCGATACATTAAAAAAACACCATCCGATTTTCATCATGGCGCATTTCTCGCACCCCAGGGAGTTAACCCCGGAGGCCAAGCGATCCTGTGAGATGTTGGCCGACAACGGATTTCCCCTGATGAATCAGACCGTTTTGCTCAAGGGAATCAACGACGATCCGGAAACCCTCAAGGAACTTTTTGTGGGTCTGCTTCGGTTTCGCGTGAGGCCCTATTACCTGTATCAGGCGGACCTCACGACCGGCGCCGCGCACTTCCGCACTTCGCTCGAGACGGGGCTAGCCGTGATGGAAGGACTGCGCGGCCACACGAGTGGTTTGGCAGTCCCTTACTATGTCATTGATGCGCCTGGCGGTGGCGGCAAGATCCCAATGCTTCCCGAGTACGTGCTCCAAGTCGATGAGGAACAAGTTGTGGTGCGAAATTATGAGCGAAAAACCTTCCGTTACACACTCCCACCCGCAAGTCAAGCCAATGGAACGAGCCAGGAAGAGGAGCATCATACGCTACTGGCCAGTGCGTCTAGTTCGAGCACAAATTCTTCACCAAAATAGTAGCGCAGTTCGTCCCGGAGACCCTCATACAAAGTTGGGCCCGTGTCCAAACAAATGAGCGAGCCCTCATCGACTTCTTCAGCGGGGCACAGCACCTCGTCACAGAAGGTAATCGGAAACAGGCAGTCTACGATTGGTTTGAGCTGGTGGTAGTCCATGCCGTTCTCCGCTGCGTAGGAGTGAATCCGACACCCGCGCGCAGCGCCATCTAAAAAGATGCAGGCGCCGCCCGCAACGCGAGTACGGACAAATCCCCCACCTGGCATTTCCGGGTCCTGAGTGACACGTTTGCGAAACCAGCGCTGGGCGGAAATTCCAAGATGTTTTTCTAGCGCCTTTGCGTGCGACTTGAGCGCCTGCACGTGGTGCAGATCAAAGTCGACGCCGTGGGAGCAGCAAGCATCATGACAGAAATCACAGCGCAGGCAGTGAGTAAAGTAACGGATCGTAAATATTGCTGGATCGACACGGCGGATGACCGGGGCTCCATAACAACTGGCATAGGCTTTTTTAAGTTCGACAAGGCGCTCTGGTTCGCAACCGCTCACGGATTGTCCTTTCGCTGGCTGGGGCCGCCAATGGCTCGGATGGTCCGGGAGACCCACGCGGGGCGACCAACGGCAAAAATTCGGATGATTGTGTAGGAAGCCCCGTGAACGCCCCTCCCCGAGCGACCGTTCGCGGTTGGTTGGCCGTCCTGTCACCCTATGCTACCATAAGACACTAGCAGCTGTCTTGCCACCGTGAAACCATTGCCCCTGATGGATGCAGTTCGATGACTCAACCTGCTTGCCAAAATCACGATATCGACGAAGACGACATCGCTGAGCATGATGTCGATCAAAATGAGGATGGATTTTCTCTGGTCGGCAGATTTATTTGGGAGATGCACCGTGGAGATTCTTGGACCGTTGGTCCCGAATCCGTGTTTATCATGCGCGACATTTCCAGAAGGCAGCTTTTTCGCGAGGCCTATATGCTCGCGCGAGGCGGCTCGGCGTGGGTCAAAACAAAGCAAGTTTTTCAAACGATCGTCAGAAGATTTTTGACCGGGGAACCTCTAATTTTGGATCTGTATTATGCCGAAAACGACAATGCCATGCTGGGCATCAGTACCGATCAAATTGGTTCCTATCTCTGTCGCGTTACCGTGGATGGGCCGATCATCGCTCGCAAAGGTGTCTACTTTGCCAGTCAGCGGGATGTGCAACTCAGAGTCTGGTGGCCCCAAGGCCCCCAGCGGTGGAAGAAATTCGTCTATGGTGTTGGCTATGTCTTCCAAAGATTCGAAGTGATTGAGAACGGCACCCAAGGCGATATCTTGTTCCAGATTGATGGCGACATGGAACTTGCGGTACTAAAGCCCGATGAGCGTCTGCTGATCGACCCCCGGCATGCCTACGCCTGGGATGCGTCCGTCTCGCAGCATTTAGTTCGATTCGGACCAATCTGGGACCAATTATTACGCGGCCTGATTCCGTACTACACCGAGTTTCGTGGGCCCGGCCGAGTTTGGTATTCAACCGAAGGTTTTAGCAGCGGTTTTCTTGGCTATTGGGGAACGCCTACGGCGTGGTTGCGTCTGGCCTTGGATCGCGTGGTGGGTCTGGTGCGGACGGTGTTGGGACTGGGGAGCAACGGATGACGGATCGTCGACCACGAAAATTAAAAATCGCTTTGGCACACAATGTCCGACCGCCGGAAAATGAGAGAACACAGGCTCCCTTGGCTGACGATCGGTTTGCGGAGTGGGATTCACCGGAAACGATCGCGGCGATTGCCCGCGTCTTGGAAGACCATCACGACGTCACACCCATTGAACTCAATGCGGAGGCCTACGAAAATCTGCGCAACCTGCGTCCGGAGCTTGTCTTCAACATGGCCGAGGGCCTCGAGGGACCAGCGCGCGAAGGCATCCTGCCCTCGCTACTCGATTTGTTGCACATTCCCTATACGGGGCCGTCGGCCACGACACTGAACCTTTGCTTACATAAGGCAAGAGCCAACGAAGTTCTTGCCTATCATGGGATTCCCGTACCGCAGCACCGCATCCTCACGACCGTACCCGCATCGCTGGACGCATTCGCGTTGCCTGCTGTCGTCAAACCACTCTATGAGGGTTCGAGTAAAGGGGTGCGTGACAGCAGCTTTGTGCAATCTCTGGCTGAACTACAACATGAGGTCCAGCGGATCCTCGATACGTACCACCAACCGGCCCTCGTTGAGCCTTTCTTGGCCGGCCGCGAATTCACCGTAGCGCTGCTGGGCAATCCCCCGGCACTCGAAGTCTTGCCAATCGTCGAAATACGACTCGACCAACTACCCGAAACTGCCAATCCCCTCTATTCTTACGAAGCAAAGTGGTTGTGGGATGTGCCAGAACAGCCGCTACCCATTTTTGATTGTCCCGCGCGAATCGAGGACAGCCTGCGTGGACGCATCGAGGACATCTGCCGGAGGACATTCGAAATCCTTGAGTGTGCGGACTGGTGTCGCATTGATATGCGGCTGGATCAGACAGGCACACCGCACGTCCTGGAGGTCAACCCCTTACCTGGGATCCTGCCAAATCCCGCGGAGAATTCCTGCTTTCCCAAAGCCGCTCGCACAAAAGGCTTGAGTTTTGAGGAAATTGTCCACCGTGTGGTAGCCAACGCTTGCGAGCGCCACGGGATCTGTTAGCGCATCTGTCCATTCAGAAACGTTTCCCATAAACAACAAGATCTTCACCGGGAGCATAATAGTCACGGATGTAAGACTCCGGTCTAAAACCCACGGCAGAATAGAAATTTCTCGTGGCCGCATAACGCTGGTGTTGGGATGTCTCCAGCAGAAGCATCCGGCCGTTCCGCCGTTGGACATCACGAATGCATTCCTCGATCAAGATTCGTCCGAGGCCTTGACGACGGAATCGTGGATCCACGGCAATCCAATAGATTTCGTATACGCCGCTCGCGAGCGAAGCGCTACCAAAATTGATAAACGCCGATATATCACCGTGTGTTACAGCCACCGAGGTAGCATAGCCCGTATGGGGTGCATCCATGGACAAGTCGACCAGTTCGCAGGCCACGCTCTTTTCGCTGGCGGAAAAAATGTCAATACGCGAGATGAGTGCATGCAGCGGATAGCGATCGGAATCGCGCACAGGGCGTGCTTCGGAGGCGCTGGACAGGAGACGTGTTGGTCCAACGGGCCCCCCTTCCTCCGCGGATATTTTTTCCGAGGAAGCAGCAAGGTCCACATGCGAAATCGAGGATTCCGTGGCCTCCCGTGACGTTTGAGGTACCGTGGGATATACGTCGCGTCCGCGGGCCATCTCGACAATACGGGCGAGCGTGGCCGCAAAGGAATAACCGGCCCGTTCCGCCGAGTCCATGAACGACACTCCGGGAGTGAGGTCCGGGTTGGGATTGACTTCGAGGATGTACGCCTGATTCTCCCGCAGCCGAATATCGAGGCGTGCGTAATCGCGGCACCAACTTGCTTCGTAGGCACGCTTAGCGATTTCCTCTACCTGGCGCTGTATTTCTAGGGGCAGCTCAGCTGGACATCGCGTGTGAACACGGTGGTAGCTCTCCTCGAGAGGGTTCCACTTTATCGCATAACTGACCAGTGGGGGATAGCCTGCGGGAAGCGCTGAGAAGTCAAATTCAATCGCGGGAAGCACTTGGGGCGCGTCATTCCCCCAGACAGAAACATGGAGTTCCGGACCATCGATAAACTCTTCTACCAGCGCGGGTGGACAGAATTCGTTGATTACCTGTTCCAGCTTGCGGACGAGTTGATCGCGATCATGCACAACCGAAGTCTGGTCGATTCCTCCACTCGCATCTTCACAGGCCGGTTTGACAATAAGTGGAAAGTCAAGTGTTAGTGGATCCGTCACCCGCGGCTCGAAAAAAACCTGGAAGCGTGGCGTGGGCAAACCATGCGCCAGCAAGATATGCTTCGTGAATATCTTGTCCTGGCACAGCGCGAGTGCGAAGGGCTGCGAGCCGGTATAACGCGTACCATAAAGATCCAACATACCGGCGATTGCGCCTTCGAGGTCGGCATCGTCATGAAAGCTCTCCACAAAATTGAAGACGACGTCGGGGCGGTTGTGTTGGAGCAGATACTCTAGCTTTTGCAGGTCGTTCTCCAGGTTGAATAACCATGCGTGGTATCCTTCGCTTTGCAGCGCGCTGGCAATTTGCTCGTACTCTTCCTTGATTGTGGAAACGCGGACGGGGTATTCTGGCTTGAATGGAAGCTGGGTCGGATCCACCTGTTTCAATGTTTCATACCAATCTTCGCCGACTTCGTTGTACAGAACGACAACGGATATTTTTTTGTCCTCGGATGCCATCATATGCGCCGTCGTGCCAGCCAAAAAAGAAAAAACACGGGCCAGAAGGAGGAGGCATGCCACAACACGTTCCTTTCCTTGCATTTCAGCAAGCAGACAAGCCGGCCTCCCAGGCCTTCTTTTTTACTTCAACTTGGCTGGTGCGGTCAAGAATCCGTGGCGACAGGGATTCCTGAGGCCCGCACGGCGAACGGGCCCGCGGCGAACGTTTTACTCACAAAAATGCCCGATGATGCCTTCGTTGCGTTGACGAGGCAGATCAGGCCGTGGTAGTATCCGATGGGGTGTTTTCGTGACTTATGCTAGTGGATTTCACGGGATCTTCGTATGCTTAGCGCTCAACCGAGGCAGCCATCACGAGCTCTGCCAACCAGCGGATTCACACTTGTCGAATTGCTGGTGGTAGTTGCCATCATCGGCATTCTGGTTGGATTGTTACTTCCCGCGGTTCAGGCCGCCAGAGAGGCGGCACGCCGTTCCCAATGCGCAAATAATCTGAAGCAAGTTGGCCTGGCTTTGATGAACTACGAGAGTGCCCGAGGAGAACTTCCCCCAGGCGCTGTTGGCAATTTTGCTGGCAACTGGTCTTTCTTTCTCCTGCCCTACCTGGAACGAACTGCGATTGCTTCACGTATTGAGCATGGAGATTTTGCCGCTTTGCCGGATGATGGCAGTTATGGGATGGGCTCCAATCCGAACATCAAGATTTTAGACGACGTTGTCATCCCCTTGCTGCGCTGTCCGTCAAACGATTGGCCGGCACTGAACTACTATTACGGAAGCGATTGTTGTGACGTATGGGATCTTCCCTACCATTTTGCCGTCAACGACTACGTCGGCATTGCTGGTTTTGCAGTCAACAACAGTCCCCTGGAAATCGACCGCAGAGTTTCAGCTCCCGGTCACTATGGAATTGCCGCGTCCAATGGCGCCTTCCAACCCACAGCAGGCATCTCATTGCAGCGGATTACCGACGGCACATCCAATACGCTCATGGTTGGCGAACAGTCCGGTTTTTGGATCCACCAAGGCGCAAAGATCGACTTGAGAAGTGGAAATTGGGCTGGAGGTTGGTGGGGTTTATCGGGGGATGAGGATCCAGCAGGCTGCGAGGGAATTCCCACCCTGGACACGGAGCATTGGAACACCAGTTCCCACGCCTGCTACTGGGGCGGACTCACGACGCTCCGGTATCCCCTTGGGGCGAGTCTCCGTCCAGCCAATGGGGCCAGAGATTCGTGGGATTTGAACCAGACACTTACTTCGCACCATCCAGACGGTGTGCAGGTACTCCGCTGCGACGGAAGTGTCCACCTCATGTTGGAAGGTACCGGTCTAGAAATTCTTCAGTCACTCGCTATTCGTGACGATGGAAATACGCTGGTCGAATGATTTCCATAGCATTGCATACCTCGATCTGAGCTAACCTATTTTGGGACTCTGAGCCAGCAAGGTTGTGAGGTACACCTCTGGAAAATTGCCTACCGTGAGGGGCAGCCAGCTAAGCCGCTTTTTTAAGCGGAGGCTCCGTAGTGATTGCCGCGGATTCCCCCGCTTGATGCCGCCCCTGGAAGGGGCTGGCGTATTTCGTCAGGTACAGCCGCCCCAGGTGGCGGAGGTACAGCCACTGCTGTTGGAGTGAGAGTTTGCTCTGGCCCAGGGCCCGGTCTTGAAAGCGAATGGGTACCTCGAAAATCCCTTGGCATTGGCAGCGGACGATGAGTTCCAGCCCAATTTTATAGCCCAAGGGACGGATCTCGCGAGCCCGCTGGAAGGTGCTTTTCTTTAAGGCAAAGAATCCAGCCAGGGGATCTTTGGCCGAGGTCAATCCCCGCGCCAGCCAGGAGGCAACCGAGGAGTTGAGTCGGCGAAAACAACCCCAACTCGAATCCACCGATCCACCAGGGACGTATCTGCTCCCAATCACAAAATCGACCGCCTCGGATTGGCAAGCGCTCACCAAGGCTGGAATGGCCCGTGGCGGATGGGAAAGATCCGCATCCATCACCAAGAGTACGTTGCCGCGGGCTTCTTGGAGCCCACGGACCACGGCTGAGGCGAGGCCTCGTTCGTCCATTCTGATGATCAGTCGCAGTGGATTATCTTGGGCCAGTTGGTGGCAAATTGTCACCGTATCGTCGGGGCTGTTGTCGTCGATGATCAAGATTTCACCACGGAGTCGGTGTTGCTTGAGCGTCGCGGTAATTTGGGGCACCAGCACCGGCAGATTCTCGGCCTCACAATAAGTCGGGACAACCACGGAGACATCGCGCTCTGTTATTTCCATGAGGAACCCCTCGGATGTTCGGCCAGCCGGACACCTAGGTCGAGCAGGCGAAAGGGAGCAGCTGGCTGCGTTTGCTGGGCCAACTGCTGCAGGAGAGGATCTTCGATGCGGGAAAGTGCCGTGTCTTTGACAACTAGCAAGGGGTGCCTGCTGTCGAGGTCGGCCAGGCTCAGGCTGTCTGCTGGGGCCGTAATCAGCTGCCCCGGCTGCAGCTGTTCCCGCTGCGCGGCAGTCAGGTAAAACACGACCGACCCAATCCGATCGCCTACCAGCAAGATTTTGTCGGGTAGCCTATCGTAGGCGGCCAATTGAACTCCCAGGGAACGTTGCGAATAGGACTCGGCCGTGATTTGCAGGGGCCAGGTCACGAGTGCTACAAATACCAACGGCGTCCAGAGGGCACCGACGGCAATGGCTTGACTGCGGCGGGCGGAGCGCACCAAGATCAGTCCGCTCAGCGAGAAAACGGCAGCCAGCACGCCTGCCGCATGCGCGACCAGCGGGGATGGACTGCCGTTCTGGTGATCTAAAGTCAAGATGGCTACCGTGGGCAGGAAGACGCCCACGCAGCAACAAAGTTGGATCATACGATTCATGGCCACATCGAGTCGCGGCAACAGCTGGCGATCGAGAAAAAGTTGGACCGAGTGAGCGGCCAGGATGGCGATGGCTGGAAACAGCGGCAGGCAGTAGGTAATCAGTTTTGAGCTGGCCAGAGACAGGAAGAGCCCCCCACCCACCAGCCAACAGAGCGTAAAGGCAACGGCGCGACTGGTCGTGTTTGCCCTGCCTGCTGGAAGTTGCCGCTGGGGCCACAGGCCTGGCAGTGCATGGAGCGTCCAGGGCATGGCGCCGCCGAGGAGAATGGGCAGGTAATAATGCCACGGTTCGCCGCCGTGGAGTTGCGTGGCGGTCGTGAATCCAGCAAAGTGACGCTGAATGAAATAATAGGAAAGATAACCGGGGGCGTCGGCCTCCAGGGAGAGGAACCAGGGACAGGCGAGCAAGCAGCCCAGCAAAAAGCTGACGGCATACCGCACCACGACTGCCAAGTGGAGTTGCCTGCTGAGGGTCAGAAAGCAAAAGTATCCCACCGAGACAACCGCCAGACCAATCAGCCCCTTGGTCAGCAGGGCCAAGGCGACAAGGAATCCAGCAGCCGCCGTGAGCTGGAGACGTATGCGCCTGGAGGTGTTATGATCCGCCTCCCACCAGCACAGGAGGAGGAGATTTGTCCAAGGCACCAGCGCGATGTCGTGGACGGGCGCTTGGGCCAGCGCCACGGGGACAGTCATCGTGAGGGCTACCAGCGCGGCGATGAGACCCGTGGTGTTATCCAAGAGTCTCCGCGCCAGGAGATAGGTGGTGGCCACTCCCAGCAAGCCACACAGCAGACCCGGCAGGCGGACCGCGGCTTCGTTCATCCCGAAAGTGCGCAGTGAGAGGGCCTGCAGCAGAAAGTAAAAGATGGGCTTATCGAGAAACGGTTGTCCTTGCGTACGGGGTATGCGGTAATCACCCGTTTCCACCATCTCTTGCGCAATCGTAGCGTGCAGACCTTCGTCCGGGTCGAGCAGGGGCGTGGGGAGCAAGAGCGGATAGACGTACAGCAGCAGTACGCTAGCAAGGATTGAGCACTTGATTGCTGTGTTCTGGCACATCCGTGTCGAGACGATCCTGCCCATTCCAGGGGACTGCTAGCAACGAAAACTGGCCGGTTTTGCAGTGCATTCCGTAAGAGGTAGTTCGGCCAAACTGCTGGCAAAAATGAAGCAATTCCAACCTTACGTAAGGCTTACGTAAGACTTACGTAAGCCTTACGTAAGATTGGCCAAGTTCGAGTGAACACGAACTTCTTTGGCAAACCGGGAGAACATCATACTTCTAAGCAGATCGCGGAGCGATCGGCTATAGCACGCGGGGAACTCTCCGTCGCGGATCAATAGCGACATTCATGCTGCCTTCCAACAGGTCGCAAGCGCGGACGACCGCAGTCAAAAGCTCCGCGCAGGCGCGCCGCTCCAGGCTGGGGTCGGCCAGGAGTGCTCCGGCCGTGATTCCCGTGCCCTGCACGCGGGGTTTGGCTGCCTGGTGAATCGCTTGATCTTCGAAAAAACAGCCAAAAATACAACCGGGGGGTGTATAGATTTTTAGCAACACGGTTGTAGACTGCGCTGATGATGGTCCTGTCCGAGACGAATGATCATGAGATGCCAGACCATCCAATGTACCCGTCGTGCTGGCGAACCTGATGCTCGCGTCACGGATCGATGGTTCTGCTCAGCCAAATTTGAGAGCCCAAGGTTCCTTTTTTCGTAAGCTGTTTGAACGTCAGGAAAGATGAGACCATGGTCAAAAACGCGGCAGTTGATTTCAAAGTACACGATATGATCTGGGATCGTGATCTACCGCCCTCGGAGTTGATGGCGGTGCCTCAGTACTACCTTCACATCAGGGTGGCAACCCCCGGTCAAAGCGCCCACACGCGGGCCGCTATCGTGGCCCGGGGTAATAAGTCCATGCAGGCCTGCCAGACGAAGATGGGCGCGGTTCTGCAAAACCTGACCAAGGAGGTCCAAAAGCTGAACGAGGAGGATGCCGCGGGAGACACCAAGGCGTTTTCCAAGGCGCGGAAGCTGGCCAAACAGGCCACAGGCAAACTGGAACATTTGGTAGAGCGTCTGCGAAAAAATCTCAAGCATGACGCCCAGGTGCTAACCAGCGACAAAACCCCGCCCGAAACCTCCACCGTCAGCCGTTTTCGAGGTATCTCCGTCTCGCTGACGGCGTTCAGCAACGCCGACCCGGAGGACCAAGAGAGCGACGAGACCGTTTACGACGACTTGGCGAAGGCCTTAAAGTACAAAAATTGCTGGCAGTTTTGCGGCGTGGTCGCCAGCGGCACCCTGGCCCTGGTGCAGATGAGTCGCAATAGAGCGATCAGGGACAGTGACCTCAGGACGCTACGGAGAGCGCTGGGTAAGAGTGGCAACCTGCTGCAAGGCATTTGTAAAGTCCAAGGATCGAAAATGGAGTTCCACTTTCTGAAAAGTGACCGGGACAAGGTGCCTCAAGAAGTCCACCTGCGGAGTGGCCTGAGACAACAATTACCGGACAAAGGGAGAAGTTTTCACGTTGATATTGAGGGAGATCTGGAAAGGCTGCCCACGAAGGCCCAACTGGGCAAATTTGATCCCGCCGCGGAAACCAGCAAGAATTAAGCGGGACGCGAGACTCTGGGGCTGAGAGACGTCTCATGCGTTGGTTGGGGCCGGCTGCTGCGTCGGAGCAAGCCGTTTGGCCATCCCCAGCGCAGAGGCCTACACTGTCGCCGAGTCCTGCCCCTCAGCATGCCGAGCGGCAGTTATTTCCAGTAAAATCCCAACAGATGTTAAACTTTCTGTAAGCATCAAGCTGCTGTTCCCGTGGCCCGAATATCTTAAGTAGACGGAACGACCGACTGTGGATGCGCGAGTAACTCCGTCGCATATTTTAAGTTGGTAACTCAAAGTGAAAACAGGTATGCCTGGTGCCGGCCGGTTGGGGCCGGAAAAGCCCATTCCATCCGCGTCACAGCGAGGTTTCTTGGTGAGCCGCCGCGGTGCGGAAACGGGGGTTGTTTTCTCGGGCTTTACCGGCTTCATGGAGGCCTCGTTTTCAGTTTGAGTTGGTAAGCGGGGCACTGGGATGCGCTGGCCAGCATCCCCCAGATGGGCGATGCATGGTTGACATCACTGCCCGCTTCTACAACAAGCCAGCGGTAGACTCGCTGTTTCGCAACTGCGCATGTCTCAGTAGTATTTGCAGGCAAGTACATGAAAGCTCGTTGGTGGCACGCTGCAGAGAAGGGGGTTGTTTGTGAGCTGTGTCCCCGCTTGTGCTCTCTGGCCGAGGGACAGCGAGGTTTCTGCTTTGTCCGCAAAAACGTCGCCGGATCGCTCGTGCTGACCACGTATGGAAAGAGCACTGGTTTTTGTATCGATCCGATTGAGAAGAAGCCACTGAATCACTTCTTCCCCGGCACGGCCACACTTTCTTTTGGGACAGCCGGCTGCAATCTGGGCTGCAAATTTTGTCAAAACTGGGACATATCCAAGGCCCGCAAGACCGAGCGTTTGAGTGAGGATGCCCAGCCGGATCGCATCGTCGCTGCGGCGGAAGTGAGTGGCTGTCACAGTATTGCCTTCACGTACAACGATCCGATCACGTGGGCAGAGTATGTGATGGATACCGCTCGGGTGGCACACGCAGCGGGTCTGAAAACGGTGGCGGTGACGGCGGGCTCTATCCGTGCAGGAGCCCGCGCCGAGTTTTTTGAGCACATCGATGCGGCCAACGTGGACCTCAAGGCCTTTACCGAGGACTTCTATCGCAAGTGGACCCTGTCCGAGCTGGCGCCTGTGCTCGATACGCTGCAGTGGCTGAAGCGTGAAACAGATGTTTGGTTGGAGGTGACCAATCTGTTGATTCCGGGCCTCAATGACGGCGCGCAGGAAATCAGAGAGCTGTCCGGCTGGATCCTAGAGCATCTCGGAGCCGAGGTGCCGCTGCATTTCAGCGCCTTTCACCCGGACTATCAACTTACAGAAATCCAGCGCACGCCGCACAGCACACTGCTACGGGCTCGAGAAATAGCTCGGGCGCTGGGTCTGCGGTATGTGTATGTAGGAAACGTGCACGATGTACAGAATCAGAGCACGTACTGTCCCGACTGCGATGCGCTGCTGATGGAACGCGACCATTTTCAACTGGGACAATTCAGGCTGGAAAACGGCTCGTGTCCGAACTGTCACCAGCGGATTGCCGGTCGATTTGATGTCCACCCCGGCAACTGGGGCTACCAAAGAGTTGGAATTTCGCTGGAAAAGCTGAATTTGGAGGAGAACGCAGTGACAAATGAAAACAGCGGAGCACCCGCTCCGGGGCGTGTTGATGCCGTGGTGGCGGAACTGCAGGAGCTGCCCGTTGCACTTGCCATGAACTTCACCCGCGAGCAGCTGGGGCAGATTTTGCAGCAGTCGAGAGCTTTGGTCCACGCGGCGCTGGGCGACCGACGGGCGGAGCTTTCGCTGGCCAAAGAGCTGGCCCAAAAGCCTTGTTATGGCGTTTTCGTATCCCTCAAGCGTGGCCGTCGGCTGCGGTCCTGTATTGGTGCGTGGGGCACTTCCCCGGTGAGAACGCTGGGTGCCCTGTTGGTGCAGTCCTCGGTGGCCGCAGCCACAAAAGATCAGCGTTTTCCGTCGATTCTGGTGCGGGAGCTGCCGCTGCTGTCGCTGACGGTTTCGATCATGCACAGCCCGCGGTTGCTGGCAGGTGCGGGGGCAGCCATCACGTCGCAGCTGGAGGCGGGGAAGCACGGCGTTGTGCTGCAGCATCCGAGTGGTGCGCGGGCGGTGCTGCTGCCGCAGGTGGCGACAGAAAACGGCTGGTCCATCGAACAGTTTTTGGCGCGGCTCTCTCAGAAGGCTGGTCTCACACCGGATGCTTGGCAGGAACCGGGTGTGGAGCTGTTGTGTTTTGAGTGCGTTGTGGGCGGGCAACGGGCGGCGGAGGCTGAGTTCGACAGCAGCCAGCTGCAACCGCAGATTTTTCAGCAGATTGCAGCGCTTGCCAACGGAGCAGAGTCCCAGCGCTCCATCCCGCCGGAGCTTACAGCCGCGTTTCCGGGGGTTGTTGGCCTGCAAGTGGAAAACTCCCAGGGTGCAACAGCACTTGGCCTGCAGCAGGACGCCAGCCTGGTCGATCTGCTGCAAGGCAGCCGGAGGGCGCTGGAGCAGAAGGGCACTGAGCAGGAGCTAGGAAAAATTTCCCGCATCACGCTGCTGACCCAGCAGCTGCCGCTGCTTCCGCAGGATTATCCGAGCAGACATCAGACCATGGTGGATCAGGCGATCTTGGCTGAGGGCGGAGGCAGGCGTGCTGTGCTGGTCCCTGGCCCCAAGGTTCCGCCTGACAAGATCCAAGCGGCGCTGCAGTTGATACAGAGGACGCCGCAGGATTGGGCGGACGGGCAAGCGCGGCTCACGGCCTGGAACGCGTTTTCGATAAGTCTGGACGTCCCTAACAGCCGGCCCCCGGCTGCCTCTCGAAGGAAAATACGTCCTGCCGCGGTGGCTGGGACATTCTACCCGGCAGCCGCAGCCGAGCTGGAGCAGAAACTGGATAGCTTTTTCACAAGTCAGACACCGGTGGCGGAGCCGGAGCGCGTCCGGGCGCTGATGCTGCCGCACGCGGGCTGGCGGTTTTGCGGCGATATTATCGTGGATACCCTGTCTGGCAAGCAGCTGTCGGATACGGTGATCGTGGTGGGACCAAAACATACGCGGCCCGGTCCCAACTGGTCTGTTTCGGCAGCTGAGCAGTGGCAGCTGCCAAACGGCCCGGTCGCAATCAATGCCAAACTGTGCCGGCAGTTAAGCGCATTGGTACCGGGGCTCGTCTGTGAATCAGAGGCCCACCGGGAAGAGCATGGGGTCGAGGTGCTGTTGCCCTTTCTCAAGCGGCTGCATCCGCAGATCCAGGTCGTTCCGCTGGCGATCGGCTTCACGGACTATGCGGGGGTGCAACAGCTCTCGGCGGGCCTGAAACAGATTCTCAGCCGGGATGCCCACCCGCCGTTGTTCATCATCTCGAGCGATCTGAATCACTATGCGGAGGAGAGCCGCAACCGCGAGCTGGACCAACTGGCACTCGACGCCATGTGCAGCGGCAGCGCCGAGAAGCTGTATCAGGTCTGCAAAAACAACAACATCAGCATGTGCGGTTTGTTGCCTGCCGTGGCGGTCATGAACGCCATCGACAGCGCAGGGGCCGCGGAGAAGCCACGGGTCGTTGGCTATGCCAACAGCGCCAGGGTGAACGCCAATACTTCTCGGGTTGTCGGATATGCGGGGGTGGTGCTGCCGTAACTGGTTGCGAGGCGGATGGGCTTTTCCGGCCCCCACCGGCCGGCACCAGGCATACCTATTTTCACTTTGAGTACAACGATCCATACAATTCCAAGGGGTAACACGCAATGTCCTCCAAACAAACACTGGTACTCGCTTTTTCGCCGTTTTGCGCGGCGACCGCGCCACCGCTTGGTGTGAGTTTGCTCAAAGGATATCTTCAACAAAACTGCCCCGCATGGAATGTGCGTGTGGTTGATTTGAATCTTCGCATGATAGAAACAATGATCGAACAAGTTGCGAGGGGTGCCTTGATGCAAACGCACGATCCAGCAAAACTTGAGCATCTCTTAAAAGATGTTACATTGTCACGCGCGTTGGACACTTTTTGCGGAAAACATCCAATCGATTTTTACGAAAGACCTGATAGATATTCTTTGTATGCAACGCTTGTGAGTCAAATGCTCGAAACCGGATTAAGGGATTCCATTCACCTAGGGCAAGTCTATGAAAAAGATCTGCCGAACCCTGGCTTGGTTGATAAGCTGGTTGATGAAATCATGGACAAGCAGCCTTCGATGGTTGGAATCTCCATTTGTTATTCATGGCAAGTTGCGTCAGGACTTTGTTTTGCCAAAGCACTTAAGTTGCGCAAACCCGACTTACGTATTGTATGTGGGGGGACGTATTTTTCATGCCAGGGGAAAGCGTTTCTTGAACAACACGGAAAATGGATCGATTGCATTGTGAGAGGCGAGGGGGAAAAACCGCTGGAACAACTTCTGAATCAATGGGGATCCTTTGAAACGGTACCGGGACTCGTGTACCAAAAAGACGGACAAATATTGGAAAACGAAATTCAATAT